>JAKLEG010000690.1 GCA_022703175.1 Myxococcota bacterium
GCCGCGTTTTGGAGCGGCGAGATCAAGGCCGAGCGGTTCTACTCAGTGGTGCTCGAATTTCCGGAGCCGGTGTTGAAGGTGCGCTTGGAGCAAAAGTGTGAGCTGCTCTTGGACGCGCAGACGCTCTATCTGCGGGCGATTCGTTTCGGTGACGCCCACACCGCCGCCGTGGCGGGCCTGCGGATTGGGCGGTTGTACGAAACGCTTTATGATTTGATCGTCACGCTCAAACCGCCGTCGGACTTGAACGCCGAAGAATCGGCTGTGTATCTCGATGAAGTGCGCGCACGTGTGTTGGTGTTGGTGAAGAAGGCGCTGAAGGTCTACGAACGCTCACTTCAGGTGGGTCGCGCGACCCCCTCTGCGGCCCCCTGGGTTGTGGAGCTTGAGGCTGCTGTGGCGCGGGTCCGCGAGGTTTACCTGGCCCATGCTCAGGATGCCGCTCCGTAGAGATTGGTGAGACCCTCCTTGACCCTGACTCGATGCCTTAGTTAGAGTCGCCCTACGCCGCTCCTTTCCATAAGGTAACGCGTACCAAAAAACCATGAAGGTTGAGATTCAGACGAAGGTCGTCGTTGGGGAAGCAGTCCTGGACGTGGCTACGTTGTTGTCGCACCTCGACACACACCGTGAGGCCCTGTCCGACATCAGTGCCGTGAGTGGCACGATTATCGTTCGCGTAGATGGCGAGGAGTATGGCGCCGAACAGAACGATCCAATCGTGCGACTCGTCGACCAATGGGTCCGCAAGGTCCCGTGGGTGCTGGGCGGTGATACGGAGGCCGTGGCATTTCGCAATAGCGAACACTGCTACGCCTTTGTGCCGGCCGGTGACTCGGTGGAGCTGAGTTATTTTGCAGGCAGCGAGACAGAGGTCGAGGACTACATCCTCGAACCGGTCACGCTGCGCCTTGAGCAGTACATCAAGGATAGCCTGCGAATGAGCGAAGCCCTCCTGGAAGTGGCGGTGCGGCTCGATCCGGGGCTCACGAATGCCAACGAAGATTGTCGCGACCTCAAGAACAGTATCGACGAAGCAAAGAAGGCCTGGCGCGAGCATCAGTTGCACAACCGCCGGTAGCGTTGCTGATGTCGTGCGAGGGTCGACCATTCGCCCATTTTGCGGCGAAGGGTGACGTTTGTGCTCGGATGGCTGCCGCTCAGTGCTGTGGCGCTGTTCGCCGCGATGCCTAATCCCGAAGCTTTTCGTGAACGTCTTGTCAAACAGGGTGCAGCGCCTGAATGGCTAATCGTGCCGTTTGCGGCAGACGCAGCGCTGTCGGCCTTTGCCGCGCAGGCTGTGGGGAGTGCCCCAACCCCTCAGGAAAAAGTTGTGCGGTTGCGGACTGCCTTTGAACAACTGAAACGGCAAGGGGCGCTCGTGTTGGATCGGGACAACGCTCCGAAAGCGCGACTACCACGGCTTGCCGCCGATTTGTTTCGTGACACGATGGCGCGTGCTCCCGAGCGGCAGGCAGGCTGTTATGAGCTTTCGGCGCTGTTCGTGGCTGCGGCGCGCAGTGTGGGGCTTGAGGCCGTGGGGGTAGAGCGCGAGAGCACCGACGCTATTGGCCAGATTGGCCATGTCATCGCCGGCATCCGGACAACGCCGCAGGCGTCGATGTTGTTCGTCGACCTTCAGAATGTGGGTGCGCGTGGCGGTGCACCACTACGCGAGCTGTCCGATGAGGAGTTTTTGGCTCATCATTTGAACCACCTGTCTGCGGCGTACTTTCTGCGTGGGGAGTTGGCGGCAGCATTGCGGGCGAGTGATGGTGCGGTGTTCCTGGCGCCTGAGAATCCCAGCTTCTTGAACAATCGAGCTACGGTGTTAGCCGCGCTTGGCGAAACGGCGATCGCACAGGCCGAAGCGGCGCACGCGGTGGAGTTGGCGCCGCACGTGGCGCTGTACCGGTATCAGCTAGGCCGGTTGTTCCTTGCGGACGCGCGGTTTCGCGACGCCGTGCCGCAATTGGCTGAGGCTGTGCGGCTTGCGCCGCCCTATGGTTTGGCCCGCCGAGACTTGGGCTACGCGCTCCTGTTGGTGGGCGAGCAGACTGATGGCCATGCGCTCTTGCATCAGACGTTTGTGGATGCGCCGCAGACGCCGGACATCGCGTGGTTTTTTGCCCTCGCGTTGGTGAGTGGGGGTCGGGAAGGCGAAGCCCTGCAGGTGGTCAACGGCGCCCTCGCGAAGGCGCCGAACGACGGCAACCTGCAGGCACTTGCGTTGTTGCTTGGCCGAAGTGTGCAGGCTCCGGCTGACGCCTTGAGCCGAACCCGCAGTGTGCTACAGAGCATTGCGCGCCGCGACCACGGCGAGCGTGGCGCTGCACCGCTCGGACATTGAACGAACACGGTCGAGGTATCATGGGCATCATTGTTCAAAAATATGGCGGGAGCTCGGTCGCAGATGTTGCACGCATTCGGCGCGTGGCCGAAGCGGTGGTGGCGCGACAGAACAGCGGCGATCGGGTGGTTGTCGTGGTTAGCGCGATGGGCAAGACCACCGATGCCCTGATTACGCAGGCCCGCGAGGTGACTCCAGATCCGCCGCGACGCGAACTCGACATGCTGGTGACCGCGGGCGAGCGCATCAGCATGGCGTTGTTGTCGATGGCGATTCAAGATTTGGGAGCCAACGCGATCTCCTTTACCGGTAGTCAGTCGGGCATTATCACGGATGAGAACCATCAAGGGGCACGTGTTCTCGAGGTTCGGCCCGTTCGCCTCCACGAGGCGTTGGAACAAGGCCGAATTGTTATCGTAGCCGGCTATCAGGGGGTGTCTCGGGCTC
>JAKLEG010000691.1 GCA_022703175.1 Myxococcota bacterium
CCCAGGCCCGCACGGCGTCAACCACCGCGTTTACCGCTTGGTGGGATTCGATCAACCCCCCCCCAGGCCCGCACGGCGTCAACCAGGTGCTGCGTACCGTCGCAAAAGTGGCCACTCCCTAACGGTCATGGTTCTGTTTGCAGAGCCGCAGAATGGCGATAAGGCGGGGCTGCGACGCAAGGATAACGAACGCTCTTAGGCGTGTCCGAACACCATCTCTTTGACTTCGACCCCTTCGATGGCCGCGAGCTTCTTGGCCATGTCAGCACGCACGCTGGCATCCCCCACCAGTTCGAGCAGAACCACGCCGGTCGCGGCGCAGAAGTTGTCTGTGACCTCGTGCAACCCGAGCCGGGTTTTGATGTTGCAACCATACTCGGTGAAGACCTTTTGGACCTCACTGGCGTGGCGCAAGCGGTTGGTGATGTGGATACCCAAAATGACGTGGTCGGCGGTTTGGCTCATGAGCTCCTCCTAGGTGTGGGGGGCATAGTAACGGCGGAGCTGCGCGCGGTGCAACACAACCGCATGGGTTTCAATAACCGCTCGCCGGTCGTTAACAGCTATGGCTTGTTGGACACAGATGACGCGCCCGGCAGTTGCGGTCGGTGGCCGATCACTTTCCGCCGCAAGCAGGAGCATATCGCCGGGGAACGTTGCCACCCTGGAGCCCAGGCGTTCGCGGCGTGGCAATAAATGCTTTTAGGTACGGCCTAGTAGACGGTTGGGATGACGTTCACCAACAATCATCACACTACCGAACGGAGCTGAACAAAAACCGGCTTCAACCTGCCCCGACTAGCGTCGCCAGCTTGGCGAGCACCTCGTCAATGACCAGCGCTGACACCTTGTCACAAAAACGGGCCTGCCTGGCCCGCCAATCCAGATTGCGAATCTGATCGGCGAGCACCACTCCTTGAAGCTTAGCGCTGCGAACCGTGACCTCGAACGGATAGCCTTTGGATTGACTCGTGATCGGGCAAAAGAGCGCCAAGCCGGCCTTGGCATTGTAGGCCCGTGGCGACAAAGTCAGCGCCGGGCGATGGCCTGCTTGTTCGTGTCCAGCTTGCGGATCGAAGCAAAGCCAAACGACGTCGCCTCGTTCAGGAACATAGCGCGCGCCCATGGTCACCAGACCTCACGGCCCATGCGCTCACCCCAATCGACCGATTGATGAGTGTTGTTGGCATGCATCCCGCGCAACAAGGTTTTCAAATCAAATTGAGGCTTGGCCGGAGCGATGACGATGCGGCCGTGGTCCAGCTCCACCACCACCTCGGACCCAGGATGCAACTCCAGTGTTTGCGCCATGGCCTTGGGCAAACGCACCGCCAGACTATTGCCCCACTTAGCGACTTGACCCGTCATACAACACCTCCACAGTGTATATACATAGTATATACTTACCCATGCGAACAACAACACAACGTGGAGTCTTGAAACCTAGCGAGGAGCATATCGCCGGGGAACATTGCCACCCCTGACTGATCTTTTACGACCACAACGCGGCCCCACACGCTCACTGGCGTCGCAAACCTACGGCCACAACGGCCAACAATTACGACATCAGCCCAGCCGTCGACCCAAAATCATACGATGTCAGTTTTGGAAAACGCTACGGCGTCAATTCGGCCGTTAACAATTAACCCGGTGCGCGAGCGCCGGACGGGGATGGTGTGGGGCGGCAGGGGCGCGGGGGCGGCAGGGGCGCGGGGGCGGCCGGGGAGAGGCAACCGCGGGCGGGGGGCGGCTTGGCTTTTGAAACTACTTGAGAAACTGGCGCACGATTTCGTCCCGACCCTTCAGACCCGCATCAAAATCAGCGGAATCCGCCACGTAGATGGCCACCACCACTTGTCGATCAATGCCCATGATAGCCGCCTCGCACGGTCGGCCGTCCACCTTGGAACGAACAACCTTGACCGCGGCACCTGCCTCGGACACGCCATCGATCGCGATGTTCTGATGGTGCATGGCGGTCACGAGGGCTACATAGTCGGCCGCCGACTTCTCAACTGCCGACTGCATGCTGGTTGACGAATTCTCAGGCAACGCGAAATGCTCGACATAAACCGTGGGGCACGCGGCAGCTCCAGTCGGACTGGACCCGCAGCCATGCACAAACTCAGCTTTCTCGTCGCTCAGTCTCGTCGCTCTCCACCCCGCCGGCACCATCAGCTTCATAGTGGTGGAAGCACAGGCAACGAGCGCGAAGGCCGTTCCGCACAAGACGGCACGTAGGATGCGCACGGAAGCAGGCATGTTACTCAACCCTACAACGGCCGCTCTTTCGGGCCTTGTCATATTCCTTGCGCGCCTTGTCCAAGAGGTTCTTGAGTTCCGGTGAAAGCGTTTCGTTGCCGAGGGATTTGAAGATATTGTCCAACGACTTCGCCTGATCCTTGGTCAACAGCATCGGTAGCTGCTCGGGGTCGATGTCCGCAAACTTCATCGCGTCTTTCAACGTCGCGTCAGCCCACGGCTTAACCGAGATCGTTCCGATGACAGCTTCGGTGATTACCTTGAGTTCAGCGGGCGTGAACGCGTTGTTAGTAATGTTGTTGACTGCCTGCTGTGCGTTATCGATGACTTCCTGGGGTACCATGCCAGGCGGTATGAGCCCTGACGGGTCGTACCTGTTGATCGGGTCATTACCACAGTACGCATACAAGTTGGTGTCGCCGCCCCAGAACAAAATGGGATCTCGCTGCATCCAAACTCTGGACCCCAACGCGATCGGGCGGCTACTGCGCCGGAATCGCCAGTGCGTTCCTGCACTTACAATGCGTCGTG
>JAKLEG010000692.1 GCA_022703175.1 Myxococcota bacterium
TCGCCCCGAGCCACCAAGATAGGTAGAAAAGACGGGTGCCGTGCCTTCCATCGGCATCGCGGTGACGAAACAGTCACTGGTCCCCGAAAGCGTCGTTCGCAGGGCGCTCGCGGTAGGAAAATCGGTACTGTAGGTCATGCCTGTCAGCCACAACATTCCGCTCGGCACGTCGACCGTCATGCCACCAATATCATCGATGGCCGTGCCTCCAAGGTAGCTGGACCAGGACAGCGCGCCCGCGCTCGTCAGGGCCATCAAAAATCCGTCGGCACCGCCTCCATTGTATGAGGAGTCGAAACCGCCACTTCCCTGCACGGTTCCCATCGTCGTCCCGGCGAGATACACCGCACCGCCGGCTGGCGAAACCAGCAACGCCCGCACGCTGGCTTGTGAGCCACTTGTCCCGACCCACGACGACCACGGCAGCGACACCCCCGTGAGCGCAAGTTTGGCGACAAACCCGCTGTTGTTCGTTGCACGCACCCCGGAGTCAAAGCCGCCTACCACGGGAAAATTGGAGCTGAAGGTATGTCCGCCGACGTAAATGCCCCCGGTATCGACAACCAATTCCGTCGCTTGGTCGCCGTTATTCCCACCGAGGTAGGTGGACCAACCAATGCTGGCACCATCGGCGGCAAGCTTGGCCACGAAGGCGTCGTAGCCCAACGCACCACTGTTAAACGTGGTGTCGTAGCCAGACAGCCCAGGAAGGTTGTTCGACTGAGTCGTGCCAGCAACAAAAACGTTGCGGCTGGCATCCAGCGCAATGGCGTCGACCTCGTCCATGAGCGTGCCGCCGTAGTAGGTTGACCAAGTCAGCGCATTGCCTAACGGCGTCAGCTTGGTCACAAAACCCTCGCACGACGTGAAGGTCGTATCCGCCCCGCCGACAATCGGAAAGTCGGCTGAACAGCTTTGGCCCCCCAGGTAGATGTTGTCAGCGGCATCCAACGCCAGCGCATACAACGTTTCGGTATTGTTGCCGCCCAGATAGGTCGACCAACGCAGTGAGGCGCCGTTCGCGGAAACCCGAGAAACGACGATATCAGCAGCACCAGACAATGCGCTGTCGTAACCGGCAGCGACTGGAAAGGTTGGGCTGCCGCTGGTCGCCGCCACGATCAGGTCGCCGTCAGAGGCGACGGCCACTTGAGGACGCATGTAGCCATCGTCGGCGTAGCTTGTACCGCCAAGATAGCTCGACCACCCCAAGCCGCCCGCAGCGGTCACAACGGCCACTGCAAAATCTGTGAGACTCCCGAGCGTGGTGTCGAAACCGCCGGTGGTCAAAAGGTCGGTGGATGTCGTTATACCGACAATCGCAAGGTTTCCTGCGGGTGTCAGCGTCATCGCATCGACGCTGTCGCGACCGGTCCCCCCGTAGAACGTGCCCCAAATCACCCCGGTGCCTGCGGCAGCGAGCCGCACAACAAAACCATCAGCTCCAACCGCGGTTTGGTCAAAGCCGGTGCCTCCCACCGGAAAGTCGGCCGCGTTGGTGTAACCGGCCGCAAAAACGTCATGCCCGGGCCCAATCGCAAGCGCCTGCACATGATCGTTCTGAGTGTCAGTGCCCCCCAGATACGACGACCAAACGAACGTGGGCGGAGCTGTCGGCGCAAGCTTGGTGACAAAGCCCTCTAGAAGGCCTGTGAACACCGTATCGAAGCCATTGGTCGTCGGGAAATCACTCGACATCGTAACGCCGCCCGCATAGATGGCATCGGTATCATCCACGGCCACGGTCAACACACGGTCAACGTCACCCGCCCCACCCAGGTACCCAGACCAATCAACGGCAGAGCCATCGGCAAGCAGGCGCGCGACAAAGCCATCTGGCCCTGCTCCCTTCGTCGCATTGAAGCCAGCGCTCAAGCTCGGTAAGTCGCCGGACATCGTCACACCGCCGAGAACCAGTCGGTGACTACCATCAAGTGCCAACGCCAAAATACTGTCCTGCTGTGAACCTCCGTACAGCGAGGCCCAAAGCACATTGGCCCCCGTGGCGGGCAGCTTGACAACAATGCCATCGCCGCTCACTGGCGCCGCCGGTCCAAAAGTTCGCGTGTACCCGGGTGCCCGCCAGGTGGTGCCCGCCAAATACAGCTCCCCCGTCGAGTCGCGCACCACCGCATAACAAGAATCGGCGGTTATTAACGACGAGAACAATAACGAGGCCCCATCCGCAGCGAGCTTGGTGACAAAGCAGGTGGACACAGGCGGACCAACATTGGTGAAGGCATTCAACAATGGGAAATCGGTGGACTCTGTCTCGCCCGTAAGAATAACGTTGCCGCTGTCATCCAACACCAGGTCCTCGACGGTGTCTTTTCGCGCCCCTCCCAAGAAGGTGGACCAGAGGATGCCAGTGCCGTCGGCCGCAAACTTGGTGACCACGACGTCATCAAGTACTCCGGCCGTGGTCGTGTCGTAGGCTCCCGCCGTGATGGGATACGAGTTGGACGCCGTTTGGCCCGCCACCACCAAATTGTTCGCCGCATCGGCGCCTATCGCCGCCACGCTCGTTTCGTCGCCCGACGCATCTCCCCCCAGATACGACGCCCAACCAATCGAAGGGTCGATCTCGATGGGTCCCGTGGCGTCGGCCTCCGGAAACGCGATGTCATACAGCCACACCCCCGGCGCCACCCGACGCACGTTGCTATAGCGTGCGGCGAGCGGTTCCCAACGCAGCCACCGGCGTTGAAACAACGCCAGGCCGGTCTCGGTGAGCGTCCCCGACGGTGTCTTGGCTACAAGGACCTGGCCGTTGGGCGCCACGTGGAGCTC
>JAKLEG010000693.1 GCA_022703175.1 Myxococcota bacterium
TCTGATCGTCGGTATCCTGTTTGGTGTAACGCTTTAGGAACGAGGGTGGGTGGGGGTTACCTCCGCCAGCGCCCACGCGGTGACAGCTAACGCAGTTGGATGCTGTCCCTTGGTCGTGGCAGGCAGCACATGTTTCGATATGCAGGCGGGCATCGCTGCCGTGCGCTGAGCTGCCGGGCATGGCATAGCCTGGCGGATGCGGATTACGACGGTTGGCGGCACTGGGCGTGAGACCTTCGGCTTTGTGGCAATCGCTGCAGAACGAGGCATTGCGATGGCACCGGACACAGGTATCGCCGTCGGCACGTGCTTCCATCGCGTGCGTCGAGCGCCAATCGGCCCGATGCAACAGCGGCCGTTGTGCCTCGTCGGGATACAATCGAGCGTTCACGGCGGCCGGGTTCTTGGCGTGGCACTCGCTGCAGGCGGACTGTTGATGGCACTGTAGGCAGGTTTGCCCTTGTGAGCGTGCCATCAGGCCGTGTTGACTCGGCCAATCGGCGCCGTGGTTGAACTCGGCCACCGCTTTGAGTGGTAGCCGGTTGAGCGCGGGATGACACCCTTGGCAACGCGCGGCGCCATAGTCGAGCGCGTGGTTATGGCAGGTGAGGCACAGACTCATGCTCGGCTTGCTCATCGGCAGCGCGGTGGCCACCTCGCCATCCGGATGGCATTTGGCACAGGTGACGCCGGTTTGGGCTAGGTGTTTGGCGTGCGAGAAACCCAGCTGCGACTCATGCGGCAGTACCAAGTGCTGGTCGGGGTGGGTGTGGCACTTTTGACAATCGTTTTGTCGGTCGTGGCAGTCGAGGCAGGCAGCCTCTTTAGGGTGATGCGACGTCGAGGTGTCTGTCGCGTCGGTGATGCCGGCGTGGCAGGTGCTGCACTCGGCGCCCTGTTCTTTGTGCAACGCGTGGTTGAACACCAGCTGGTCGAGCGCGCCAAGGCCCGGGCGGCCGGCCATCCACCAGGCGCAGGCTGCAAGGGAGGGGAAGATGAACAACACAAGCCAACGCAGGCGCTTCATGGCGCAACCTCTCGACTGAAATCGATGTCGTAGCCGTAGGCGAAACGGAGCATGCCTTCAATTTGAGATTTGGCCCAAGGCGTCGAGCCACCGGCGACGGTGGCCGCCAGCCGCAGGTTGGTCGCCAGATCGTAGACGGCCGAGAATTGGCCCAACATCGATTGGTCGACGTCATTGATCGGCTCATCAAACTGCAGCGCATACACGTCGGCACTCAGCTTGAGCGTTTCGGTGAGGGCCAGGGTTGTGAAGATACGCCCCCGCAAGTAACCGTTTTCATTTTCTTTTAGGCGCCGTGCCTCCATCCCTATCGCTGAGCGATGTTGCGCCTCACGATAGCTCACCACGCCGAGAGCGGCGCGGTAGCCAATGGTGTCTTGATCGAGCGACAGGCTGTCGCCCGTGAGATCGAATGTCCAAAACGGCGTCGGGGTGATGCGTAAGGCGCCGCCCACCGACAGGTGATCGGCGTCGGCGAATACGGTGAAAATGGAGTTCACAGGTAACAACAGCGACGGCGTGACTCGCTCGACGTTGGCGGCAACTGACACCCTGTCGTTGGGAACGACTTCCAGGCGCCCGCGGGCCTCCACCAGGGCTTCGCGTTGCGGATCGAGTATCGCGCCGGCAACCACGTTGGTCATGCCGATCCGGGTGAAACCATCAAAGCCAACTTCATGACGCACCACCTGGCTGTCTTTGCGCCGCTGCAAGTAGCTGGCACCCACCTCGCCCACCCAGTCCCACGCCGCAAGATTGTGGCTTAGGCGACCGCCACTCGACCAACTGTCAGTGCGTAGGTTCAACTCCGGGTGCACCGTGTAGCCTGCAAAGGCCTCGGCCATCAGCCCCAAGGGCGCGCGCACGCGAGCGTCCAGGCCATCGATCAGCTCCATCCGGCCTACACCCAGCACCAAGTGCTGGCGCCCCAAGCGGAGGGTGGCTGGGCCTCGGTTGGCCTCCAGGTAGAGGAGGTTTAGGTCGGCGCTGTGGTCAGCCGTGACTTCATCTTCGCCCAGTTGGACGCGTCCCCAGCCGTTGAATACCAAGCGAGCCTCGTCGGCGCCGGGCAGTTCCAGCTTCGTCGCTTCTACCGACAGGAGTTCATACAATGGCACCACGTTGACGGTGTCGCCCTGGCGTGGGTCCTGGCGACCGGAGAGCAGGGTGGTGGCAGTGCCGCGCACATCGGCCGCAAAGGCGGGTGCGGTCCACAACGCGAGGCCTAGAGGCAGCAACAGAGCTCTCATTCAGCCACTCCATTTAAGTGAGGGGTGGTGCCATTGGGGCGGAAATGAATCGACCCATCGTCATTGACGGTCAAGGGGTGACAGGTGCCGCAGGTGGTCGGTTCGGTGACGAGGGGATGCCAAGCATTCTCCGGGCCGATGCCATGGCAGCTGCCGCACAACACCACGTCGCTGCCGCTGTCACTCCACGCCAATGCTCGCATCACGCCCGAGGCCGCGTCCGTGAGCCCCACGGTGCCGCCACCATGGCAATAGACGTTGTTGCAGGTTCCGCCGTTGGCGGCGTTGTAGCTTGGCACCGCACCGCGCGCAGCGGCACGTCCCGGGAAGGCGGCGTCGCCCGGGAAGATCTCCGCGGGTGCGGCGCTGTCGATGTGGCCAGGTGCCAACACGGCAGCTAGGAAGGTGTCACCCGTGGGCATCAAGTGGCAAGCGGCACAGGTTATCGGGCCTGCAAATGTACCGCCCGTGAGATGCGCGCGATGGCTGCCGCTGTTAGGCGCC
>JAKLEG010000694.1 GCA_022703175.1 Myxococcota bacterium
CGGAATTCTGGGTGGCCTGGGGTGAGGCTTTGCCATTGGCGGAACAGCCTCAGATCATCCAACGTGAGCTTGTAGCCGGTGAGGTGCAGCAGCGAGTAGAGCAGCATGCTGCCGTGGCCGCCAGAGAGCACGAAGCGGTCGCGGTTGGGCCACGCCGGGTTTTTCGGGTTGTGTTTCAGATGGTACTGCCAAAGCATATAGGCCATTGGGGCTGCGCCGAGCGGCAATCCGGGGTGGCCGGAATCAGCCTTCTCGATGGCGTCCAACGACAGTGTGCGAATGGTGTTGATGCAGAGCATGTCCAGTTCGTGGGAACTCACGGTGTGCGCCTCCTGAAGGAAGGCTGCGACCATAACCTGAGGATGGGGGCTGCTGAAATAGCCAAAGCAGCCTCCGAGCGGCAAAAAAGATCGAATAAAAACGGTGACTTGGGAGAAGAAAAAGCGCCGCCCGCGAACGGCGCCACAAAGATTGGCGGCTCGTGGTGTGTCCGCGGACGGTCTCTTCTATTTGCCACAAAGCAGCGAGATGGCCAAGCCCTTTTTACGCATCCCGTCACGAGTTTGGGGCAGGTGTCTCTTGAAAAGTGGCTGCCAGCATACCACACGCCGCGTGCTTGTGTGCTCCACCGGAGTAGCGGCGCACCACGGGAAAACCGAGTTGTCCTAGGCTGTCCATCAGCGTCTGACGCTCGGCGTCAGTGGCGCGTTTGAAGTGGGTTTGCGCGCGCTCGGTCTCGTTGAGGTCGATGAGGTTGATGCGCAAACGTAAGTCGCCTAACAGTGCCACCAACGCTTCGACTTCATCGGGGCCCGTGTTGACGCCAGAGAGCAGCACCCAAGCCACGGTGACGCGGTTGTTGCAGGCCTTGCCATATTCTTTCAACGCGGCGGCAAGCTCGCTCAGTGGGTAGCGGGCGGCCACTGGCAGGAGTCTCTGGCGCTTTTCCTGCATCGCCGATACCAGTGACACAATGAGGCGGTGTGGGTGCCCTTCACGCACAAAGCGACGGATCTGCGGCACCAATCCCACGGTGGATAGCGTGATCATATCGCCTGCCACCCGCCCACCGCACGGATGCGAGATGAGCTTGGCCGCGGCGATGACGTTGTCGTAGTTGCCGAGCGGCTCCCCTTGGCCCATGAACACGGCGCCGGTCACTCGCCCCGGCGCTTCATCGCGCACGAGGCTAAACGCCGAGACAATTTCCCAGGTTTCGAGGTTGCGCGTAAGCCCGAGACTGGCCGTGGCACAAAAGGCGCAGCCCATCGCGCAGCCCACCTGCGATGAGAGGCAAATCGTGAAGTGATTCGGCTTGTGCAGTGGGATCCGCACCGCTTCGGAGAGGGCTCCGTCCGGATGCTTAAATAGGTACTTCACGAAACCATCGGCGCTGTCCTGCGCGCGCTCTAGCACCTCAAGCGGCGTTGCACGAAACAGCTTGTCGACGTTGGCTTGCAGCGCCTTTGAAATAGGGCGTTTCTTGGCATCGCGGCGCGCCATGGGCGAGATGCTGTGGGCCAGGATGCGGCGTGCTTCGTCATCGCGGACCGTCACGCCATGCGCGGCGAGCTCTGCGCTGATGGCCTCCGGAAGCAATCCGAACAAGTGCGGCCTTGTGACAACTGCCAAGTGCTACAGCGCGTCCTTTCCTTGGGTCGGCTCAACAAAGAAGGTAGCTACGACAATGAGGCGCAATTTGGCAATGCCACGCGGCAAGTTGGGGTTTTGGGCCGTGTCAAAGCTGATATTGCCCACCCCCCGCACGGCGAACTCTTTCAAGTCGTCGGAGAGCTGGGTGTTGAAGAAGGTCTCACCGCCAGGCACCCATTCGAACGCCAAGTCACCCACAAAGCCCGGCTCGGCCCCTGGGATTTTGCCAATGGTAAACCAGGCGCGCCGGTCGTCGGGGTTGGCGTCGGGGGCGTCGGCCACCTGCAACGTCAACTCCGGAATCGGCAGGGTCAGCGAGCTTTGCTCCACGCGCAATACCAGGTCGTTGATCTCGATGCGCGAAACCACCTCGCTCGCCTTGTTGATCTTGGCGTACTTGTCGGCGTTCTCAGCGTCGGCCGGCGGTGTCAGATCCACCGACATCGGCGCGGTTTTCAGGCTGAGGTCATACGTGATGTCAGGCAAGGCGTCGGGCCAAATCTCCGGCAGCGCACCACCCTGCGGAAACAGGCCCGTTTGTGCTAGTGAATCGCTGAGACTTGCGAGGGCGTCATCTACGCCGAGCGCAAAGGTGTATTCGTCAATGCGTACTTCCACCGGTACGCCGCCGCCACACGCGGTAAGCCATGATAACCCGATCGCGACCGCCGTGAGGTGCGCCCACGCCACGTACGAATTTAGCGTCTGGTGCTGTTTCATCGGGTGATCTCCGGGCCGGCAGCGTTGGCCGAGCTAAAGAAGTGCGCAAGGGTCGCGCGCGCACTCGGGTGGTCGAACATCACGAAGTGGCCGTCGTAGTCACCCTCGGGGATGAACTGCACAACCCCCGCGGTGACGCCGTTCAGGTTGTTTTGGGCAGGGCTTATGGTGGTGTCGACGCCGTCTACGGCAACCTCGGGGGCGCCGCCAGCCGGTATCACGATGCTCAGGCCTGCCGCGCGCATCAACGCGTGATGGGTGACGTCCGGGGTGTAGGAGTCACCGACGCCCGAGAACATCAACAAGGGTAACGGTCCGCGCTCGGTATGTGTTGTGACAAAGCGGGGGGCATAGGTCACCGCGTCGGTGGGGGCGAACAACATCGCCAAAATTCCCATCATCGGATG
>JAKLEG010000695.1 GCA_022703175.1 Myxococcota bacterium
GCCCACAGCGAAGACGACGTGCGTTTGTCACGCACCATCATGAACAACGGGGAACGCGCTGAGGTGCGGCGCTCGGTGCTTACTTCCAACAACGCGGGTTCAAGGGGCAGTGCCAAACTCGACATGCTTCAACCTCCGAGCGTCACCGGTGTGACGTGCGCATGTCGGCAAATTCACATGGGTGTCGGCAATCGTCAAAAAAGCGGCGCACCAAGGCGGCGCCCACCCGGTGAGATCAACGACGCAGGTAACCCACCCATTCCAGATCTTGACCCCGTGGGGTAAGTTCGGTGCGCTCAAAACGTGAGGCTTGGTTGAGTTCGGCAACGCCTTTGCCAGCCACGGAACTGCGGGCTTGGTCACCACCAATCAACATCGGCGCCAGGAACAGATGCAGCTTGTCGATGAGCCCCGCGTCGGCAAACCCCCCCAACACCCGTGGCCCGCCCTCCACCAACACCGTCAAAAGCTCTCGGTCATGCAAGAGTTTTAGCAGAGCGACCAGGTCGATATGGCCTTGACGGACTTTGCAGCGCAGCACCTGAGCCCCTGCTTTTTCCAAGGCCCGGCATTGCCGTTCGGGAGCCTCAGGACCAACCACCACAAGCGTGGGGGCACCTGACTGCTGCGTGAGTGCCACCACCTTGGCGCGAATCGGCGTGCGCGCATGAGTGTCGAGAATGATACGCACTGGGTCGCGCCCCTTGGGAATGCGACAGGTCAACTCGGGGTCATCAGCCAACACAGTGCCGACGCCCACCAAGATAGCATCCAGCTCATTGCGCAACGCGTGACTTCGCGCTCGTGACTCCGGCCCGGAGATCCACCGGGAGTTGCCCGTGCGTGTGGCCACACGACCATCGAGCGATTGCGCGACCTTGGCCACCACAAACGGGCGACGATCGCAGATATAACGAATATACCCTTCGTTGAGCCGCGCACAGGCATCGTGCAGCAGCCCAAACGACACTTCGATACCGGCAGCTTCCAAGCGATGTTTGCCGCGTCCATCCACAATCGGATTCGGATCACGCATGCCGGCGAATACACGCTTGACGCCCGCCTCGATGAGCGCCTGCGTACATGGGCCCGTGCGTCCCACGTGGTTACACGGTTCGAGGGTGACATAGACATCGGCGCCGCGTGCATGCTTGCCCGCCATTTTGAGAGCGGCGACCTCGGCATGATCGGCTCCCGCGCGCACGTGATGGCCGACACCCACCACCTGATGATTTTTTACAATGACACACCCCACCACCGGATTGGGGCGGGTGCGACCGAGCGCCCGCGCTGCCGCTTGTAACGCCTGCTGCATGTAATCTGCGGCCTTCGTCATGGTCCAAGCCTTACCATGGCTCTTGCGCCACTGAGAACCATGGTGTTGCGATGTGCGCCGCTTTTCCTTACCTTGCCATCCATACCGAGGTCCCCCGTGAGTGAAACCCGTCCCAGTTTCCAGAAGATCTATCTGCGCTTAGCGCGCGAATTAGCGCGTCGCTCCACCTGCAAACGCCTGCAGGTGGGCACCGTGATTACCAGCACCGATTTCCGTAAGGTGTTAGCCGTAGGCTACAACGGCAACGCCACCGGTCTGCCGAACACCTGCGATCGGGACGAGCCGGGCAACTGCGGTTGTTTGCACTCCGAGGAAAACGCGGTGATCAACTGCGACTCGCCACGCGCTATGGAGAAGTTGGTGTTTGTGACCCACCTCCCCTGCGTGGGGTGCGCTAAGCGGCTCATCAACCTGGGAGGTGTGCGCAGAATTTACTACGGCGAGGACTACCGTGTGCGCGACTCGATCGCGTTGTTGCGTTCGGTGGGCATTGAAGTGGAGCAACTGAGTCCCGACGAATGACCCTGCGCCTGCCGCCGTCCTTCTTCCCACCCGCCGAGAGCGCCGACCGCCACGGCTTGGTGGCCGTCACTGACGAAATGACGCCCGATTTGGTGTTGGATGCCTATTGCCATGGCATCTTCCCGTGGTCGGAGGGTCCGGTGGGTTGGTTCTCCCCCGAACCGCGCGCCATCTTCGAACGCGACAAGATCCGTTTGCCCGGGAATTTGAAAAGGCTTCAACGTCAGGCCGGCTTTCGTGCGACCTGCGACCAGGCCTTCGGCGCGGTGATGCGCGCCTGTGCCACCGCGCACGCCGCCTCCGGCACCTGGATTACAGACGGATTTCTGAACAGTTACGGCGCGCTCCACGAGCATGGCTTCGCCCACAGCGTGGAGATTTGGCAAGCCGAGCAACTCGTAGGCGGTATCTATGGGGTGCAGGTGAACGGCCTGTTCGCTGGTGAATCGATGTTCCACACGGTAAGCAACGCCTCCAAGGTGGCCTTTGCCCATTTGGTAGCACAGTTGGATCTCCTCGGGGTGGTGCTCTTCGACGCTCAGGTGCCCAACGATTTCACGGTAGGATTGGGTGCGGTGAGCATTCGCCGTAAAGAGTACTTAGCGCGCTTGAAGCGAGCGCTGGCCACACCCAGTGCCTGTTCCGGCTCTCCGTGGCCATCCCCCCCACCGTCACCGTTCTCCGATCGAAACACTTGACGCCCGGGCCCGAAAAAGCGTACTTACCCGGACGCTGGTTTTCGTCTTCGACGTCAATCAGCGAGGACATGGTCCCCAGTAGCTCAGTCGGTAGAGCAGGTGGCTGTTAACCACCGGGTCCGCGGTTCGAGTCCGTGCTGGGGAGCCAAAATACCCCGTCCACCAAGTAGGGTGGACGTTTTGGTTCACAGAAGCCTCGAGGCGATCCCTCGGGGCTT
>JAKLEG010000696.1 GCA_022703175.1 Myxococcota bacterium
CGGCTCGATGATCACGAGCTCCGACGCTGGACCTCGTTCGCAGCCATAGGCGGCCAACAGACCTGTGATGAGCAAAAACCAATGCCAATGTGTTTGGGTCGCTGTCATCGTTCCTCCCCCAAGGTTCGATTCAGACGGGTCAATGCGTCCACGATCTCTCGACTCGTTTTGTCGACGCGGTCGAAGTCGAAGCGATGCCAGGCGGTTGCCAGGTCTTCGTTGCTGGCGGCCAGGCTCTGTAGCTGTGCCCGCACCGTGCTCATGTTCCGCCCCTGGCGCTCGGCCGTGTCCACCCGCTCCAACAATAAGGCGCGTGCGAGAACCACGCGGCGCAAGGCAGTCAACACTGCAACGGCCCGCTCGGTGATCACCAGCTCACCGCGCTCGTTGCGCTCGGTGTGGCAGCGACCGCAACTGTCGGCAAAACGATTGGGGGGCAGCACGTTACCACCCGCCGTGGTGTGGCAGTCCGCGCAATCGGGCACGGCAGCCCCGCGAGTGCGCTGGTGATGGTGACTGGCGCCGAAGGCTGCGGCAATCGCGGCGTGGCAGCTGGCACAGCTTACCGTGTTGCCGCTGTTGGGTTTGCCGGCCTGTGGCAGCGCGTAGGTGTGGCAGCTACTGCAGGTCACGCCCGCCCTGGCGTGCGCCGAACGATCCCAGTTGCGTAGGTGTTGGGCCACTGACGCTTGGTGGCAGGTGAGGCAATGCGTTTCGTCACTGGGCGTGGCGGTGGCCATCGCTGGAGTCGCGATCGCCATCAGCAGTCCGATTCTGCGCCACCACCCCAGCATCTTGTTGTTACCTCCGCTTGGGCGCGTCGCCCACAAGACTCAGGGAGTCGCTGGCGCAAAGCTCCGAATCACTTGGATCAACTCACGTCGTTGAGCTGCGTCGAGTTCCGGGAACGCCTGCATGCGTTTGCGCATGCCTGCTTCTTCTTTGTTGATGCCCATCTGCATCGCGCGTTCTAATTCTGCGTCGGGTGTGCGCGCTTGGAAGCTTGGATTGGCCATGTTCACGATGCCCATCGCTCGACCCATGGGGGTGTCGGCGTCACCCATGCGACCGTGGCAGAGTGCACATTTGGCTTCCCAGAGCGCTCGGCCCACGGTGGGGGCGTTTGCCGGCGTGGCCTTTGGCGCGGTGCTTTTTCCCGCAAGCAATGCCACGGCTTCGTCCTTCTGAGGCCCCTCGGGTGCCGCGGCGACAAAGCGTTTTAGACTCTCCTGCATTCGGGGTGGGTCGTTAAGCTTGGCGGCAAGCATGCCGCGCAGGTAGTTGGCGGGCAGATGGTCAGGGGTGCGCTTGACGACGTTGTCCAGCGTGCGCAGCGCGCCGGGCAGGTCACCTTGGGCGGCGAGGTAGGTAGCGTAGGCCACCAGCGCATCGGCATGCTCTGGGTCGAGCTGCAAGGCTCGGTCGATGAAAGGCCGGGCGTCACTTGGGCGGCGCGCCCCCATCAAGATTTGTGCCCCACGCACATAGGCGCCGACGTTGGCGGGGTCGGTTTGCAGCGTGGCCATCACCGCGCTCAGCTCACGTTCCACCTGCGGGTCGAGGGGAGCGGCCGCGGCTGGTTGAGCCATGGCGGGCCCGGCCAATTGAGATTGCGGTGTACGGGTCACGAAATAGCCCAAGAGAGCCAACACGATGACCGCGCCTGCGCCCCACAACATCCCTTGGAGTTGCGGATGCGCAGCCAAGAACTTTACCGTGGGGGTGGCGTCGGCACGCGTAAAGCGTGGGCGCGTCGCGTCCGGAGCTTGGGCCAAGAGCGCGTCGCGAGTCTGCGTCACCGTTATGGCGCGAGCTTCGAGCTCAGTCTTTTGTTGGGTGTAAATGTCTGGATTTAGGAGATTTTTTTGGGCCTCTAGGTCGCGCAACAAGGCGATGAGGTTGTCTCGTCGACTCTCTAAATCGTCCAGGTCGTCGGCGGGGTCTTGGGCTTGTTTCTTGAAGAGCGTGGCCACGTAGAGGCCCGCAGCCAAACCGACCAACATCACCACGAGGGCCGGCATCCAGGTCAACAACGTCTCGCTCACAGCTCCACCTCGTCACGGATCGCTTTCAATGTGTCGGAAGCATTGGCAGCCGTGGGCGCGGCGGCGGATTCGATGGGCTTCTGGCGCTTGAAAGTTCGCGCCACAAAACCCAGGCCAACCACAAGGGCGACGCCCGGCAGGATCCACAACCCCCAGTTGATGCCCTTGGCGGTAGGTTCGAGCAAGACCCACTCGCCGTAGCGCTCCACGAAATAGCCCAGGATTGCCTCGCGGGATTGGCCCTCTGCCAACATGCTGCGCACGCGCGCCATCATGTCTTGCGCCATCGGCGAGGGAGACTCGGCAATGGGCATGCCCTGACACACCGGGCAACGCAGCATCTTGCCGATGGTAAACGCCTCTTGCGCTTGGGCTTCCGGTGGTGTCGGCGCGCCTACCTGCAACAGGACGGCGAGAAGTAGGGCGGTGGGGCTCATCATGGTGTGCCTCGGGGCAACATGCTGTTGACGGCGCGTGCCAAGTCGGCTGGACCTATCGGGCCTACGTGTTTGTCTGCCACGATACCGTTCGGGTCGACAAAAAAGCTCTCCGGAACGCCGGCCACACCATAGTCGATGGCACAACGGGAGCTCGGATCTATGAGCTGGGGGTAAGTGCTGCCTTTGCGTTTCAAGTAGCGTTCGGCATTTTGTGCTTCGTCTTGGTACACCACCCCAAGGAATTGTGCGCGCTCGCCAAAATTTTGCGCCGCCTGTTGCAACACGCCGT
>JAKLEG010000697.1 GCA_022703175.1 Myxococcota bacterium
GCCACCGACCTGGCGATTGGCGGTCACATTGCGGAGCTCGTGCCCGACGAAGCCACCATTCAGCTGGGCATTGGCGGTATTCCGAATGCTGCGGCGCTGGCGCTCAAAGACAAGCGCGATCTGGGTGTGCATACCGAGATGATGGTCGACTCGATGTTGGAGCTGTATGAGCAGGGCGTCATCACCAACCGCAAGAAGGCGTTGTACAAAGACAAGTTCATTTGCACCTTCGCGATGGGCTCGAAGAAGCTGTACGACTGGCTCAACGACAACGTCGGCGTAGAGTTCCGGCGCGGCCCGTGGGTGAACGATCCGTGGATCGTGCGGCAAAACTCCAAGATGATTTCGATCAACACCTGCTTGATGGTGGATTTCACCGGACAGGTGGCCAGTGAGTCGCTCGGCACCAAGCAGTTCTCAGGCACCGGTGGCCAGGCCGACACGGCTATCGGCGCTCGCGAAAGTAGCGATGGTCTCGGCAAGTCGATTATTGCCTGCGCCTCCACAGCCAAGGGGGGCACGGTCAGCACCATCGTGCCGACCCTTCCCGAAGGCACCGCCGTCACCTTGCATCGTAGCGATGTCGACAATGTCGTCACGGAGCACGGGATTGCCCGCTTGCGTGGTCGCACGGTGCGCGAACGCACGCGCGCCTTGATTGGCATCGCCGATCCGAAGTTCCGCGAGGAGCTTACGGCCAAGGCGATAAAGCTTGGTTACCTGTAGGTTTTGGGCAGGCCGCTTTAGGGCGTCGCTTTTGTGCGCCATTAACAGGATCACACCCAAACGCCCTTTAGTTCTGAGCTTTTGGGCGACACTGGCCGTGCTCGGTATGCCCGTTGGCACCTGGGGTAGCCCACCTGCGCCGCTGACCTGTGTGCGGTCGCAGGTCGATGTTGTCACGAGCGCGCCAGTGGTACCTCCCGAGATTCTTGCGCGTGCGCTTGCTGTTCGTATTGACCGCAGGGCCATGCGCATTGTCGCCTGTCAGTGGGATCAACATGAGCAAGCACGTTGGCGACTTACTGTGGCCTACAATGTCGCCGGCTCATTAAATCTCGACCTTGAGAATGCGGGTGCAGATCAGCGGACCAGCCTCGCAATAGACGGCTTGCCGGCCGATGAGCTGTTACAGGTGGTCGCGGTAAAAGCCGCGGAGCTCCTGCGGCCCGCGGTTGATGAACTGCTGGTCAAGTTGCGGTTGTTGGAAGCCACGCAAAATAGTCTCGACAGCGCGCTTGCAAGCCTTGAGGCCGCGTCAACAACCACGGCAGATGTAGACACTGCCACAGTCAGTGTTGGCGATGAGGGTGCGGTTGTGGCCGTCATTCCTGGCGCCGCGGTTTGGCGGGTTGGTTTGCGTGCCGGGCCGACGTTTGGCCTTGAGCAGCGGCGGCTCTCGGAGCAAGCGAGCCTGCAGGTTGGGTGGCGGCAGCGGGCCTTGCTTTTGGGGTTAGAGGCGGGGGTTGCTGAGCTCACCAAACGCGATCGGGAAGGGGTTCGCCTTGTGAGCGGCACCGCGCGAGTTGGCGTCTCAGTCGCGTTGCTAGTGGATGACGTGGGATTGGCGGCTTATGGTGCCCTGCGTCGGACTGTGGCCAAGGTGGACAGCAAACGGTTCGAGGTTCGCGACCAACGACTGAGTCTGACCGATGTGGAAATGGGAGCGCGAGCCAGTTGGTTAGGTGGACACTTAGGTGAATGGCTGGTGGGTGGCGACGTGGAGTGCGCCTATGTGTGGTACGCACACACCCTCGATCTGTTCGGGACACCAATCTTGCAGGCCTCACGCCTCAACTTGGGCCTCACGATGGTGGTCGCCCGCCCATTTTGACGCCTGCTAGGCTGCGGAGAATAGACATACGTGTGATGGACTTGAGCGCCACGGATGCTGAGCTTGTTGCTGCGGCTCTCGCTGGGGACACCCATGCCTTTACGTTCCTTTACCGTCGCCACGCCCCAGTGGTGGGGCGGCGCCTGCGCTACATTGTTGGCAACTCCGAGGACGCCCGGGATTTGCTGCAAATGACCTTCGTTGAGGTCCATCGCTGCTTAGCGCGCTATCAACCCGATAGGCCATTCGGCGCCTGGCTGCATGGCATCGCTTTCCACGTGACGGGGCGGTATTTGAAAGCGCGTCGACGCAAATGGTGGCTCTCCTTCGGTGAGGCCACTCCTGAACGGAGTCGTCCTAGCGACCTCGCCAGCTCAACCGAGACACGGGTCAGTCAACGGCAAGAGGTCGCGGAAGTGTTCGCGGTGCTCAATGAGATGGGGGCCGACAAGCGCATCGCATTTGTCCTGCGTGAGTTCGAGCAGCTGGATCTCAGTGAGGTGGCGTCGCTGACGCAGGTGACCCGTCAGACAGCTTGGGCTCGCATCGAGAGTGCCAGGCGTGAGCTGCGCAGCAAACTGCGGCTCGATGGTGCTGCTGCAGAAGGCTCCAGACAAAACAAGGGGAGCACATGATGGCGCGACGAATCACTCCCAGGGGCGCGAGGCGGGCTTACGGCGATGTTATGGAAACCGTTCGGATGGAGTTGGGGGAGGGACTCTCGCAGCACGAGCTTAACGAGACCGAGCAGGCACTGGTTCGCCATGTTGAATCTGTAGCCCGGCGGCCAGCCGGGCGAGGCCTATGGCGGTTGTCGTTGGCCATGGCTGGGGTTGTGTCTGTGGCCCTCGTTGTCGTCTGGTGGCAGCCATCGCGTCCTATCTCGGTGGACGTGCTTGGCGGCGCGCAGCTGGCGATGGTGAGTGGTGAT
>JAKLEG010000698.1 GCA_022703175.1 Myxococcota bacterium
GCCCTCGGCATCTCATTACTTGCCGTGTTGTTCTTCCCGTTGGGGATCGTTGGTGCTGCGATTGCCGTGTACGTCCTCACGATGTTGCGCGGCCCGGTGGGGCGCTACAGTGGCCGGCGCCAGGCGCTCGTCGCCTTGGTGTTTGGCGTTGGCGTGTTCTTGGCCGAAGGCAGTGTCGCGCTCTCGTGGTTCAAGGCCAAGCGGCTTGAGGCGCTGCTTTCCAAGCAGTCGCTGGCCGACGACGACCTGCGCGCGCTGCTGCGGACTCAACGGTTGTACCGTGCCGACAACGATACCTATGGCACGTTTAAGGAGTTTGGTTATCGGTTCAAGGCGCGTCACGGTGACTACACCCTTTACTTGGGTCCCGATGACAGCATTGAAGCGCAACGACAGGGGGAGAAATTCACCGATCCGTTGCCCCCCGAGGTTGCGGCGGGGGTGAGTGAGTCGGCATTCACCGCTGCTGCTGTGGGTAACATCGACGGCGACCCGTTTTTGGACATCTGGGTTATCAACGACAGCGGCACGCTCACCCACCTGCAGAATGACATTGACGACAGTGTCCTGACGGGCGCTGCAGCACCCGTGGCAAGCGCTCCGAAAGCCGTGATCTCCGACGCACCAGCGGCCGGCACACAAAACGAGCCCGTGAAGTTGCCAGAGTCAGACGAGGCCCCCGCAAGCGATGCGCCCGCACCGCCGGGCACTCCCTAGCCTATCGACTCGCGGTAGGGGGGAGGTTAAAGTCCGGCACCCTTGGAGGTGCCGCAATGCTGACTGCCATTTCTGAACTGCCTGCTTTCTCGAATGAACCGGTGTTGTCTTATGCCCCAGGCACGCCGGAGCGCGCGACCATCAAAGACGCCATCAAGACCGTGATGAGTGAGCAACGTGAGCTCACCTGTGTGATTGACGGCAAGTTCGTGCGCACCGAAAAGAAGGTCGAGGTGCGGCCGCCGCATGACCATCGCAAGGTGGTGGGGACGTTGTATCAAGGTGGTGCCAAAGAAGTGGCGATGGCGGTGGATGCCTGCCAACGCGCACGCACGGAGTGGGCCGCGATGCCGTTCGATGAACGGGCCAGCATCTTCATGAAAGCCGCAGAGCTTTTGGCCGGGCGTTACCGGGCCCGGGCCAACGCAGCGACGATGGTCGGCCAGAGCAAGACCGTGCACCAGGCCGAGATCGACTCGGCCTGTGAGTTGGTGGACTTCTGGCGTTTGAATACCGGTTTTGCGCGCAAGATCTTCGAGGACCAACCGCAATCGGCGCCTGGAACCTGGAACCGTATGGACTACCGACCGTTGGACGGGTTTGTGTTGGCGGTGACGCCGTTCAACTTCACCTCAATCGCGGGCAACCTACCCACCGCACCGGCTTTGATGGGCAACACTGTGTTGTGGAAACCGGCCACCACCGCGGCTCTTTCTGCCCAGGTCATTATGGATGTGCTGATGGAGGCGGGTTTGCCTCCGGGTGTCATCAACATGGTGCACGCCCCAGGGCGGGTGATCGGCGAAACCGCATTGGTGCATCCAGAATTGGGTGGTGTTCATTTTACGGGCTCAACGAGTACGTTCAACGGCATGTGGCTGAGCGTGTCTCAGAATCTTGGCAAGATGCGCTGCTATCCGCGCATGGTTGGCGAAACCGGCGGCAAGGACTTCATCTTTGCACACCCGAGCACCGATGTGGACGCGCTGGTCACCGCGGTGTTGCGTGGTGCCTTTGAGTATCAAGGACAAAAGTGTTCGGCGGCATCGCGAGTTTACTTGCCCAAGAGCCTGTGGAGCGAATTCGCTCAGAAATTCGAGGCCGAGTGGAACACCATCAAGATGGGCGACCCGACTGATTTTGAGAATTATGTCGGGGCAGTGATCGACGCCGCCGCGTTCAAAGATCACAAGGGCTACATCGACTACGCACGCGGCAACTCGGGCGGCAAGGTTTGGTTGGGCGGCAAGTGTGACGATAGCACGGGATATTTTATCCAGCCGACGGCAGTGGTTGTGGATGAGCCGAAGCACAAGCTGATGGCCGAGGAGATTTTTGGCCCAGTGGTCACGATTTACCCGTATGACGATGCCAAGGTCGACGAGACCCTGACGCTGTGCGACCAAACCAGCCCGTACGCGCTCACCGGCGCAGTGTTTGCGCGCGACCGCAAGTGGATCGGCAAGGCGATGCAAGCGCTGCGCTTTGCGGCCGGTAATTTCTACATCAACGACAAGCCGACGGGTGCGGTCGTGGGACAACAACCGTTTGGTGGCAGTCGCGCTTCGGGCACCAATGACAAAGCTGGTAGCCTATTGAACTTAATGCGCTGGACCAGCCCCCGGGCGATCAAGGAAACCTTCGATCCACCGCGCACGTGGCGTTACCCGTTCATGCAAAAAGATCGTTAGCCAACGCGCATTTCGCCAGTTTTTTGGGTGCTGGCACAGCCGCCCGTAAGATGACGGGCAATGACTGCTACCGCTCTGCGACTTCTTCCGCGTCCTTCTCAGGAACCCCATCCCTTCCTCAAATGGGCAGGGGGAAAAAGTAAACTCGTGCCTGAGATCCTGGCACGTTTTCCTGCACGTTTTGGCACCTATCATGAGCCGTTTGTCGGTGGCGGCGCGGTGTTCTTTGCGCTTGGGCCGCGGCGTGGGGTGATTTCCGACCTGAATCCGCAATTGGTTGCAACCTACCGAGCCATTCGCAACCAGGTTGAGCAGCTCATCGGTCTGTTGTCCGAGATGGC
>JAKLEG010000699.1 GCA_022703175.1 Myxococcota bacterium
CCTACAGCCTGTACATTTCGACCTCAGGCTATCGGGCCGTGGAGGTGGCAGGCATCGTGGTCAGCCCCAATAAGAGCACCGCGGTCGGGACAAAAATTCTGCAACCAGCCACCGGTGAGATCTCGGGCAGTGTGGTCCTTGCGGGCCAAGGTGCAGGTCAACACGGCGGCGTGCGCATCTCGCTGCAGCAAAGCGCTATCGAGCGTACCTACACGTACAGCGATGCCAACGGCAACTATGCTCTACACAGCGTCCCGGCGGGCACGTATTCGCTGGTGATGACCATGGCCGGGTTCTCCACGGCGCGAGTCTCATCGGTGATCGTGCAGCCTGATCTTGCCACCACGCCCGCGACCATGACGCTGCAACCACAGGTCGGCAATGCTGAGCTCAAGGACGTGGTGGGGGCCACTGCGCTTACGACGGTCCAGGTGATTGGCAATTACCCAGACGGTAAGGAAGCACGGGTTTGTGAGAAGGCAGGTGTCATGGACCCAGACACCTTCACACTCGGCGAGTGCGCCTATACGACGGCAAGCTTTACCGGCACGGGCGACTTCGGCCCGGTGAACGTGACCTTTTCGCCAAGTCCTTGCCCTACGCCTAGCGATCCAACGGCGATCTGCGATGGTGCCAAAACCGTCTGGGTACGTATCAAAGATAACGCCGATGCAGAGTCTGATTGGTTCGAACTGCCGGTGATTCTCGATCGGAAGGCACCGCTCGGAAATATCGTGATCGCCCCGAATGAGGTCACGTTATCAGGCGGCGGGGTGGTTGTGGATGGTGGTGATGCCTACACGCGCTCTACCACAGTTTCGGTGCTGCTCTTGGCTGTTGAAGATGACAGCACGGTGACGTTGGGTGACCCCACCTCTGGGGTCGTGAGCGCCAAGCTGTACCGAAACCCTGCCGACACCAATCCCGTGGTGGTGCCGATTTCTTCCGGTCGCAGCGACCTCGATGGCGTGTCGCTGGCCAGTGGTGCCGATGGCGTGCGTATGTTGCTTCTGGTGTTGGAAGATGCCGCGGGCAACAGGTCGGTTACCGATCTTGGCGCCGTCGACTGCTCCCGTGATCCCCGCACCGCCTACGTGCCTACCGATTGCGACACGATCTTCTTGGATACCACCGCGCCGCAAGTATTGAAGTTCAGCATCAACCCACTAGATGTGGGTGGCGATTTGGGAGTGGGCGCGACCTACGCCACGAGTCCGCTCGTGGTGTTGGGGCTCGACAGCACGATGTCTGGCTTGGCGGAAAACGAAGCGGTGGAGGCCGTGATTGCCAATGATGTCGGCTTTGTCACCGCGCTCGTGCAGCCGTTGGCGCAGCCGCGCACGGTGGTGAGCTGGGCACTCTCCGCTGGCGACAGTGTCAAAACCGTGTGGGTGAAGGTGCGAGACCGTGCAGGCAATCTCTCCGCGGCATTTACCGACACGCTGACGCTCGACACCGTCGCTCCGGAGACGCCAGTGCCGACGCCGCTTGCTCTCTTTATCAACGACAATACGCCCACGGTGACTTGGGGTAGCGTCGCCGATAGCAGCAGCTATACGCTGCAGTTGTCCGATCGCTCGGGGTTTGATGGCTCAGGCAGCGTTATGCTCAGCATCACACAGGCGGGCACCAGTTACACGGTCGTCACTGCCTTGGCCGATGGCATCTACTATTGGCGCGTGCGGGCGCTGGATGCCGCGGGGCACCAGAGCAGTTACTCGGCACCTACGAGCTTCACGCTCGACACCGGGCTGCCGGCGGTTCCGGATTTGCCTGCATTGGCCTCGCCGCTAAACAACAACCGACCAAGTCTTAGCTGGGGCAGTGTCAGTGACGCCTTGGTTTACGAGCTTGAGCTGGATGTCGTTGCGGCCTTTAACAGCGCCAGCCTGCGCCAGGCCAGTACCTCGGCCGTAAACTACACGCCCGCAGCGCTGACCGACAATATCTGGTACCTGCGTGTGCGCTCCGTGGACGCCGTTGGCAATCGTAGCGATTGGTCAACCGTGCGTAGCACCCTGATCGATACGGTGGCGCCCGCCAACCCCGTGGTCAGCGCGCCCACCCAGGGCTCCTTGTTGGCTTCAAGTAGCGTCAATTTCACCTGGAGCTCGGTCACTGGTGGAGCGTTTTACGTCTTACAGGTGGGGCAGAACCCCGTGTTGACCACCTATGAAGAGTATCGCTTGGCCGCCACCAGCAAATCGCTGTCGTTGGTGGATGGCGCCTGGACCTTCCGGGTGGGGGCCTTGGATGCCGCCGGCAACGCCAGCGACATCGCCGCGGCCACGAAGATCTCGTTTACCGTAGACACAACGGCGCCTGAAACCCCCGATCCGAGCCTCGTGGCGGCCGTGACCAGTGACAACACCCCGACGTTTAGTTGGACTGACGAGGCGGCTAGCGGCGCTATGCAGTACCTTTTGCGCATCGATGGCAGCAACACCACGGTGGCCGCGCTCTCGTACACGCCCGCGGCGCCCTTGAGTGACGGCAGCCACAGCTGGAGCGTGGCTGCCCGGGATGCTGTGGGAAATACCAGCGACTTTTCGCCGCCGCAAAGCTTCGTCATTGATGCCACGCCCCCCGAGGCGCCGAGCCTCGTGGCGGTGCTCCCTGATCCCACGTCACTTACGCAACCTGTCTTTTCTTGGAGCGGCGTCGTGGGGGCGGTGAGCTACGTAGTCCAATGGGACACCGTGGCCACGTTCAACTCCGGCAACCTGGGCACTCG
>JAKLEG010000007.1 GCA_022703175.1 Myxococcota bacterium
GCGGGTGAGACTCTCCGCGTCGGTGTCGTAAACAAAGAGATCCCAGAGGCCGTTGGTGTCACCCGCTACCAGCGTGTCCGGGTAAGCGTAGAAGGCGAGGCGCTGGCCATCTTGGGAGAGCGCTGGCTTCGAACCGCCCACACCCATGCCCGAGGGGTTAGCGCTGACCAGGGTGTTGGTGCCGCTGAGCAGGTCGCGGCGAATGACATTGGGGGTGCTGGTGCCACTAACGCCTTCGGTGAGGTTGCTTGCACTGCTGGTGAAGGCGACAACCTTGCCGTCGCCCGATAGGCTTGGTTCAGAGCTTTCGCCGTTGGCTTCAAGATTGTTCAAGCCGACGCTCACCCGTTCGACGCCCTCATCCGGTGTCATTGCCGACCAGGTGAAGATGTCACGCACCTCGTTGGTGTCGGTGGCTGCGAGGTTGGTTGCATACGACTCGAACGCGACCTTCAAACCATCGGCAGAAATTGCGGGCGCAAAGCTATCGCCATCTCCTTCGTCGCCTGCGGTGTTTTTGCTTACGAGCAGCGTTTGACCCGTGAGGCGATCGCGCCAAAAAATTTGGTGATGGCTACCGGTTGCGCCCGCTAGACCCGCTGCGTACGAAACAAATGCGATGAAGCGACCTTCTCCATATCCATCCGCGGTGCTGCCCACAGCGGTTGCACTGCCACCAATCACGGGGGCCGTGCTCTCGTAGTAGGTGGCCAACACGTCGTCGTCGCTGCTGCGGCTAGCCAGGTCGTCGAGCCATTCGCAGCCAACTCGAACACTGTCGGCAGCTGTTGGCGCTGTGCCGGTGTCGCCGCGGTAGATGCTACAGCGCATGCGGGCGTCGATGGCGGTGAGGCTGAGGGTGTATGTTGTGCCATCGGCATAGGCCACGGGCCAACTAAACGGCGTTACATCGTAGTCGTCGGTCGAGTTGGCCAAGGGCGTGATGGTGAGGGGGAGAGCGTTACCGGCCTGGTCTTCGAGCGTCACTTGGGTGCCGACCGGGCCATACAGTCTGCCGCTCAGCGTGGAATTCTGGTCGTTGGTGGGTGTCCTGGGTGTTGTCGAGCCGCTGTCAGTGGCGCAGGCGCCGGCACCAAGCGCAGCAAGTATAACGAGCGTGTTGACGAGGCGGGACAACGAGCGAAAGGGCGGCAGACGCAGGGATCGCGAAGGTAGACGCATTCAGGACTCCGACGGGGGTATCAAAGAAGAGCCGTTCGTTGTCGCAGTGGGGAATGCGTTCTGAGCGCGATTCAAACCTGCGCACGGATGACGAGCACCAAGCTAAGCACCGGATGGGGAGAGACAAGGCCGGCGCAACCCAGTGATCGCTAGAACACATGGCTCGGGTGTGCTCCTCTCGCGTTGTTTGAGATCGGGCCAGCTCTTGCGTCGTGGGCCGTTGTGCCGCACATGAGGATTCATGATGCCGAATGAATCCTATGAAGGTGGTGTGTTCAGCGCGACTCTGAAGGATGGCCGGGCTGGCGCGGCGCTAGCTCTGAGCGCGACTGGGGTTGTGGCCAAGATGCCCGCTGGTGACCTGCTAGAGATACCCTATACGAACCTGACGCTCGTCATCGGCGGCGCCAGTGGTCATATGCTTTTCTGCCGTGGGCCAGCTCAAGAGCCGACCTTCTTTTGTGACGATACGCGGATGTTGACCGCCTTGACGGCGGTTCCCAACACCACCGTGGCGGTGGCGGCACAACAGTTGCGCGCAAGTTTGAGTCGCAAACGTTGGTCGAGCGTTGCTCTGTGGCTTACGATCTTGGCGCTCGTTTTGGGTGTTGGGTTTGCAGTGCCGGCCCTGCTTAACCATGCGGTGCCGAAGGCCATCGCCTCAGTGCCGATGAGCGTCGATGAGAAGATCGGCAAGGTGCTCGTGAAGGCGATGGACCTGGGCGGTTCGGAGTTCAAGAATGCTAAGACCTTGGCGCCGTTGCAGCAGTTGGTGGATGGGCTCAAGGCCTACAGTGCCATGCCCAACGCGAACTATCGCGTGCACTTGGTTGATAACAGCCAGGTAAACGCCTTTGCGTTGCCTGGCGGCGAGCTGGTGGTGAATTCGGGCCTGATCGAAGCAGCCAAGCAGCCGACCGAAGTCGCAGCCGTTTTGGCGCACGAGATGGGGCACGTTACGCATCGGCATGGGTTGGAGCGAATTGGGCAATCACTGGGTATCGTGGGCGCAGTGGAGTTGTTGTTGGGCGATGTGGGTGGGTTGGCTGCGACGGCTAAGGAGTTGTTCACATTGGCGGCGGTGAATAACTACAGCCGCGCGCAAGAGGAAGAAGCTGATATCGCAGCCGTCACCACGCTTCATGCGGCTGGCCTCGACGCGCGGGCGCTGAGCGATTTCTTCACCCGCATGAAAGCCGAAGCGACGCCGCTTGATGTGGAGGCGCTGAACTGGCTGTCGAGCCACCCCGATTTTGATACTCGCATGGCTGCGGTGAACGCGTTGGCTGAGAAGACGCCCATTGCCAAGGTCACGTTGCCCTCGTTTGATTTGGCGGCGTTACAAAAGCGCATTGCCCGGCCGGGCGAGCGCGATGATGTTGCCGATAGCGGTGCGGAAATCACGGAGTCCGCTGCCGACTGATCGCGATTAAGTTGGACGCCAGCAGGCGTTTAGCGAGTGCCCTGGGGCGCGCTGCGACGCAGTGTTACAACCGACACCAAGCAAGGAGCGGGAGATGACTTCATCGCAGCGTTGCTACATACATTTAGCGCTCAGTCTGTTTGGCCTCGCGAGCTGTGACAGCGCCACGACGTCCGACGGCAGTTCAAATGACGACGCGGTGACATGTGGTGCCGGCACGATCCTAAATGACTCTCGCTGTGAATGCGGCACAGGTGTGTCCTGTGGCATGGGTACGGTGCTGAGTGACAATGTCTGCATCGTTTCGACCCCATCGCTAAGCTGCGGCACCGGTACTGTTGTTGTGGGGAATCAATGTGTCGCGAGCGACGATGTCGGGCCTGGCGACGCGTGTGTGCCTGCGCTTGAGGCAGGCCTAAGTGCCCTCCCGATTGTGAAAAAGGAGTATGGCTCTTTTGCGGCAGTCGCACTTACCGCTTTCAATGGCGGTGTCCGCGTCTACTGGGCTGGTTACGAAACAGCAATGACGTTGAGCTATGCCGATGTGTCGCTAACCGGAAGTATCGGCACGCCGAAGGCCATGACAGCACCTGGCGACATTTTTAAATTGCGCGCCGCAAGCAACAACGTCGCCTCGGTGTTGTTAACCCACGGTCTGTCCGGCGAAGGCGGCGATCATCTTTATGTAACAAACGTGAGCGGCGACGAGGTTGCACGGGTTGCAGCGCCCAGTGACGCGATAGCTCTGCCCAGTTCTGCCAATGGCTTCTTGGTTGTGGGTGCGCGAGCCGTTGTGCTGCTCTCAAACGCTGGAGTTCTCGCGTCACCGGTTGAGGTGGTGCCGAGCACAGCGACAATCAGCGATGCTGTGACCATCAACGCTGACACTGTGGCCGTCGTCTATTCCGACACCGCATCACCAGGTCGAGCCTATCTGAAGCTCATCGATTTCGCGGGTAACGAGCTCCGGTCCCCAGCGTCTCTGTTTGCAGAGGAGACCCCGGGCCTCAGCCCGCACGGGATGCGTTTCGCCGAGGGTCGCCTGGCGATCACACTCGATATCGTCGACATGGCACACTACCTCTATGCGACGTCGATGGTGGTCTGCGACGCCAGCAGCTTTGCCTGCAATCAGGCCCAGATGCTCGATCGCTCGCAGTCAATGAGCAGCATCGTCTATCCTGGGCGCTACTTTATGCACGCCTATTCGACCGTGGTGACCGATCGTTTTGGTAGGCCACAAGCTAACTCCGCTGGTGTGTGGCACCAGCTTGTCGTTCCAGCACTTGCCGTGGCCCAGACCGATAGCCTGTTGGCGTTAGATGATAAGCGGATTGCTGTGGCTAGCATTGTGTCGGCCATGCAGACTGTTGACCACCAGGCGGCGGTGCAGCTCAGCTTTGCCAGCTGTCCGTGACAGGTTGGTAGGACCTTTTTGATCGTCAAGGTTGCGTCGCTCTTCAAAATCAAGCACGTTGGGCTGGCGCGTTCATTCGAACACTTACGACCCTGGAGGGAGACGATGCAGGTAGACGTACGCTACAGGCCATCGTTCGCCACGCTGTTTGTAACACTGTCAGCGGGTGACACGATTATTGCTGAATCGGGAGCCATGGCCACGATGACCGGCAAGACTGCGATGAAGACGCGCTTTAATGGCGGCTTCTTTGCCGGGCTCATGAAGAAGTTCTTTGGTGGCGAGTCGTTGTTTGTCAACGAGTTTAGTTGTGCAGAAGGGGCCACCGAAGCACAGGTGGTGCTGACGCAACCGACGCCAGGAGACATTCAGCAGATCGACCTGAACGGCAATTCACTGTACTTGCAGGGCGGCTCGTTCATCGCTTGCGGGCCCAACGTAACGCTTGGATTGGGCTGGGCTGGTTTTGCCAGTTGGTTCGGCGGCGAGGGCCTGTTTCGGTTGAAGGTCTCGGGCCAGGGGCCGGTGTGGTTCGGTGGCTACGGCGGCATCTTCGCGCGCGCCATCAACGGTGACTACAAGGTCGACACTGGGCACCTGATCGCCTACGAGCCGACCCTATCGATCTCGGTGGCGTTGTCGGGAGGGCTCTTCTCTAGCCTGTTTGGTGGCGAGGGCTTTGTCAGCAAGCTCCAAGGTCAAGGCACCATCTACATGCAGACACGCAGCGTTGAAGGCCTGGCTGCGTGGACCAACAGCCATTGGTAGAGGGAACCACGATGAATATTGAACTTCTGGCGCGACCTTCAGCAGCAGCGGCGCGCATTCATTTGATGAACGGCGAGACAGTCACCGCCGAGTTGGGCGCGATGATCGCGATGTCCACCGGCCTCATGGTCGAAACCACATCCAAGTCGCGGGGTGGCGGTGGTATCCTGAAGGGGCTCAAGCGGATGTTCTCTGGTGAGAACTTCTTCTTGAACCATTTCACCGCCTCCGCCGACAACCAACAGCTGCTCATAGCGCCGCGTATGGCGGGCGATATCGTTTGCCACAAGCTCGAACGCGGGTCGCTTGTGGTGCAAGGGTCCAGCTGGATGGCCTCAGGCACCGGTGTTGAGATCGACACGACCTTTCAGGGCATGACCAACGCCTTGTTCAGTGGCGAAGGGATGTTCTGGGTGAAGTGTACGGGCCAAGGCGATGTGTTGTTGAACAGCTTTGGTGCGGTGTTTGAGGTGGATGTCACCGACAGCTACACCGTCGACACCGGTCACATCGTGGCCTTTGAAGACACGTTGAGCTTCAAGATCGGTAAAGCTTCAGGGAGTCTGATTGGCAGCTTCCTCGGGGGCGAAGGCTTGGTTGCTAAGTTTACGGGGCGCGGCAAGCTCTATTGCCAGACGCACAACTTATCGGGCTTTGGTGAAACGCTGGGCCCGTTGCTCAAACCGGTGCAAGGCTAACGGTGGGGAGTATCATGAGTGACCCAATCAAATTCGAGATCACCCATACCCCGGAGTTTGGTTTCCTCAAGGTCCAGCTGGCTCAGGGGCAGCAGATCTTTGCCGAGCCCTCGGCGATGGCTTCGATGGACACCAGCGTCGAGTTGAAAGCCGGCTTTAAGGGTGGCCTCAAAGCCACATTGGCGCGTGGGCTCGGCGGTGAGAGCCTCATCATTAATACCTTCACGGCCAAGAGCGGCCCTGGTGAAGTCACCTTTGCTCCCGGTTCGGTGGGCGACTTGCGTCACTACCGGCTGCAAAAAGGCGTCGGCCTACTCATCCAGCGTAACGGCTGGTTGGCCAATGGTCCGGGTGTGGAAGTCACCGGAAAGTGGCAAGGCTTCAAGGGCTTCTTCTCCGGCGAAGGTCTGGTGCTGCTCAAAGCCACCGGCGAAGGCGACCTGTTCTTCAACACCTACGGTGCGATCATCGAGATCGATGTGCGCGACGGCTACTACGTCGATACCAGCTACGTGGTCGCGTTTGAGGATACGCTGCAATATCAGATCACCACCATCCCAGGGCTGTCGGCCGGCAAGAAGCTGAAGTCGTTCTTCTTAGGTGGCGAAGGTCTGGTGTGCCGCTTCTCCGGCCAAGGCAAGCTTTGGATCCAAACCCGCTCGGTCGGGCCGTTCTTGCGATGGGCTTACCCGTTCCGGCCGAAGAAGAAATCCAGTGACTAGCGAGTGGGCTTTGCGGCCCGGATATTGGCAGGGGACGCTCGCAGTTCGTCACCGACCGCGTTGAGGAGACACGATGGATATCGTAACCGTACGCATCGAAAAGCCCGATGCGGTGAACTTCATCCTCGGGCAAGCGCATTTCATTCGCACGGTGGAGGATTTGCACGAGGCGATCGCAACCTCGGTGCCCGGCGCCAAGTTCGGCGTGGCTTTTGCCGAGGCCAGTGGTCCACGTTTGGTGCGCCACTCTGGGACGGATCACGAGTTGGAAGACATGGCGGTAGGCAACTTGGCGCGCATCGGTGCAGGTCATAGCTTTATCATCATGCTGGGCAACTGTTTCCCGATTCATGTCTTGCGTGCGGTGCGCGAGGTCCCCGAGGTCTGTCACATCATTTGCGCCACTGCCAACCCGGTGGAGGTGCTGGTGGCCGAGACGCCATTGGGGCGCGGCATCATGGGCGTGATCGATGGCAACTCGCCCTTGGGCGTGGAGGGCGAAAAGGAAATTGCCGAGCGCAAGGGATTCCTACGCACGATTGGTATGAAGCTCGGCTAGGCAGCCAGCGTGGGTGGGGTCGTTGGTTCTCAACCATGATGCGGTGGGAGTGGGAGCGCCATGGAAGAACTGCTTCGTTATGTCATGCTGGCGGTGTTCAGCCTCGCGATTGTCACGGTGGCGGTGGGTGGCCTCGTCACGCCGGTCTCCGGGATGTGGCGTGATGGCGATCGCATCATTGAGTTGACGCAGTTCTTGGCGTTCGTACGCGGTACCTGCAAGCGCCCGGGGGGACTCGAAACCTATCAAGGTGTGGCCTTATTTGGATTTTTGCGTTTGAGCCGAATGGCCAGTGGTTCTGAGTATTTAGCTTCATTAGGGTTTGCTCCCGAGGCGGCTCGCCTGATCCATGGGCAGCCGATGGCACTGTTGCGTTTTCGCGTTTATCGAGGCGAGCTGTTGGGCGACTTCGAGGGCCGACACTTTTCATTTGATTTAGCGCCTCCCAAGTTGCGCCGCATCTCTAAGTTGGAACGCGAGCCTCGGCATTGGCAGCGGGTCGTCTAACGTGCCGTGAAGTTGGCCAAGAACCGTAGCTCTGCTACGTTCGCGCCATGCAACGTACTCTCGTACTCTTTTTGGTTGGCTGTCTTCTCGTCGCCTGCGAGCCCAGCAAACGCCCGGTGGACCGCAGCCTCACGCTCGGTGCTTACACAACACCGCGCGAGGTGTACGGCAAGAAACTGATTCCAGGCTTCACCCAAGCCTGGAAGGTGAAGCACCAGGAAGACGTGCATTTTCAGGAGTCGTATCTCGGTAGCGGTGCGCAAGCGCGGGCGATTGTGGGCGGTTTTGAAGCCGATGTCGCAGCGCTCTCACTGGCGCCCGACATCATGACGCTCGTGAAAGCCGGGCTGGTCGAACCCACGTGGAGCCAGGGTTCGGTACAAGGCATGGTGTCGCAGTCGATCGTGGTGCTGGCGGTGCGCGCCGGCAACCCCAAGGGAATCAAGGATTGGGAGGATATCGCCAAGCCTGGCATCAACGTTGTGACGCCTAACGTCCGCACCTCCGGAGGTGCGATGTGGAATATCGCGGCTATCTATGGCGCCGTGCTGCGGGGCAAGACCTCGCTCGCGGCCGACAAGGCCTCCGCTTCCGACCTGATGAAGAGGATATTGGCGAATGTGAGCGTCATGGACAAAGGTGCTCGCGAATCGCTCATCACGTTCGAGCAAGGCGTCGGTGACGTCGCGATTACCTATGAAAACGAAGTGATCGCGGCCAAGCGTGCTGGACGTAGCTACGACTACGTGATTCCGCGTGCGACGCTGCTCATCGAAAACCCAGTGGCCATTGTGACCGCGGTAGCCAAGAAGCACGGCACGCTCGATTTGGCCCAAGAGTTTGTGGCCTATCTGAGCACTGCGGATGCCCAACGGGCGTTTGCCGAGTTTGGCTATCGTCCAGTGCTGGAGAGCGTCAAAGCGGAGCACCAGGCAAGTTTTCCGGCAGTGGAAGATCTGTTTACCGTGCGCGATTTGGGCGGTTGGGACACACTGCAGACCGAGCTGTTTCAACCTGGCGCGCTGTACGAGCAGGCCATCAAGAAGTGAGTCCCGAGGCCGCACCCGCGGTGTTGCGGCCGGCCCGTCAGCCGCTGCCGTGGGATGAGTACCTACTGCGCGGCCTCTTTGGCGGCGAGCTTGTGCTCGTGGTGTTGGTGCCGCTTCTGGCGCTTTCCGCGCTGAGCTTGAATGGTGGTGTCACAGGTTTTGTGCGCGCCATCGTGGCGCCGACAGCGTTACGAGCCTTGTGGTTGACCCTCTGGACCTCGTTGTGCGCAGCCACGATCAACGCGTTGCTTGGGACGATGTTGGCGTGGGTGCTGACCCGCTATCGCTTTTTTGGGCGCGGACTTTTAGCCAAGGTTATTGACCTGCCCTTTTCGTTGCCGACGCTCGTTGCTGGCGTGATGATTGTGGCGTTATTGGGGCCACAATCGTGGTTGGGCAGCGTCCTCACCGCGATGGGGATGCCGATCGCCTATGCGGCGCCGGGTATTCTGATTGCGCTCTTGTTTGTGACGCTTCCCATCGTTGTGCGCGCGGTTGAGCCGGTGCTACTCGCGCTCGACCCCGCTGAAGAGGAGGCCGCGGCGATGCTGGGGGCCTCACGGTTGCAAACATTTCGACGCGTCATTTTTCCGAGCATTCGCGGTGCGGTGTTGACCGGCTCCATTCAAACCTTGGCGCGCGCGTTGGCTGAGTTCGGGGCCATCGTGGTTGTCTCTGGTAACATCGCGGGCCAAACGTTGATGGCGCCGGTGTACATCTACGGCGAGGTGGAGGGCGGCGAGCTGGGTGCTGCATCTGCCGTGTCTACGTTGTTGCTGTTGCTCGCGGTGGTGTTGCTGCTTTTACGCAAGTCGCTTGATACGCGGGTGCGTCGTGTCTGAGGCGCCTGACCATCGTCAGGTACCGGTCGGCGGCGAGTGGGGCCTCGTCAGTGTGGCTGCTGGCTACGTGACACTGCTGGTGCTGGTACCGTTGGTCGCGCTGGCGGTGTCGGTGGTGCATACGGGAGTCGGAGCCGTATTGATCGAGCTTTGGCAGCCGGCGGCTCGTCAGGCGTGGCTTACGAGCCTGCTATTGGCAGCGATCGCGGTGCTTATCAACGCGCCGCTCGGCGTGATCGGCGGCTTGGTGTTGGTGCGCCATAAGTTCTGGGGGCGCCGGGTGTTAGACGTTCTCGTGGATTTGCCGCTGTCGGTGTCGCCGGTGATGAGTGGCTTGGCGATTATTGCGGTGTTCGGACGCGAAGGCTTCATGCGTCCAGTGTTGGATGTGTTATCGCTGCAAGTCACCTATGCCTTCCCGGCGTTGGTGATCGCCACGGTGTTTGTAACGCTCCCATTCGTGGTGCGCGAGGTGGGCTATGTGCTTACCGAGCTAGGCGATTCGGAGGAGCTTGCGGCCGCTACGTTGGGGGCTTCAAGCTGGCAGACTTTTTGGCGGGTGACGCTGCCGAAGATTCGCCGCGGCCTGGGTTATGGCTTGAGTCTGACGTTGGCGCGCGCGTTGGGGGAATTTGGCGCGGTGTTGATGGTGGGTGGTGCGATTGCCGGGAAGACCGGCACGGCCACCACGTTCATTTATGCGGCGTTTGAAGAGCGACGCGAGGGCGTGGCCTTTGGTTTGGCGCTGATGCTGGGGCTTGTGAGCGTCTTGGTGCTCACGGCGGTGGAGAGCCGTCATCGGGTAAGGAAACCGCTATGATTAAGGTCGAGCATCTGCACAAGCGCTTCGGCGGCTTCGTCGCGGTGGATGACGTCAGCTTCGAGGTGGGCGCCGGGGAGCTCGTAGCCCTGCTTGGGCCTTCAGGCGGTGGCAAGAGCACAATTTTAAGGATTATCGCTGGGTTAGAGCAGGCCGATGCTGGTCAGGTGACCCTCGCGGGCGAGGTGGTCGATCACCTGCATGCGCGTGCGCGACGGATCGGCTTTGTGTTTCAGCACTATGCGTTATTCCGTCACATGACCGTGGCCCAAAACATCGCGTTCGGTCTGGCTGTGCGCAAAGCGCCACTGGAGGCACAAGCGCGGCGCGTGGATGAACTGTTGCACATCATTGGTTTGAACGGCTTAGGCGGACGCTATCCCGACGAGCTTTCCGGGGGGCAGCGGCAGCGTGTGGCCTTGGCCCGAGCGCTGGCGCCTGAACCCAAGCTGTTGCTTTTGGACGAGCCGTTTGGCGCCGTGGATGCCAAGGTGCGCGAGGAGCTGCGCCGGTGGTTGCGGCGCATGCATGACGATTTGCATGTCACGTCGATCTTTGTCACCCACGATCAAGAAGAAGCGTTCGCTCTTGCCGACCGCGTGGTGATTATTCACAACGGACACTTGGAGCAAAACGGCGCGCCGCTGGAGATCCTCGATAACCCCAACTCTGAGTTTGTCGCGCGTTTTTTGGGCGAAGTGAACGTCTACGATGCCACCGTAAAAAATGGCGAGGCCTGGGTGGGCAACGTGTTGCATGTGCCGGTGGCAGGTTACGAGGACGGCGACCGGCTGCGGTTGGTGGTGCGCGCCTATGATTTGAAATTCTGGCGTGAAGACCCTGGGGTGGCCACCGTGAAGCGCGTACAGTTCTTCGGCGATCGCGCTCGTGTTGAGGCGGTGATGGATGACGGCCAAGCGATCTTCTCGCAGTTCCCGCGTCGCTCCAGCTTGCTCAAAGGCGTCGAAGCGGGCTGCCGCATCTTCATTGAAGTGACGTTGGCACGGGCGTACCCGGTGGAGGCGGCCTCCGCCTAAGCCTCGCGGTACTTCGCCCGCAGCCCGCTGTTGACGTTACCTAGTAGGACATGTCAGGGAAGCGGCCGATGACCACGACCGACCCGTTTGCCGGCCTACGTGCGCAGTTGAACGAGAGCACCGATTGGCCCGCGCCGTACATGTTCAAGTGGGTAGCGCCTGCAGAGCTCGTGCCGCACATCGAGGCGCTGCTCGGGGGGGCCACGGTTTCAAAACGGTCCTCGAAAAACGGTCGCTACGTGGGGGTGACTGCTACCCTGACGATGCCCTCGGCCGATGCCGTGATAGCCCTGTATGAACAGGTGGCCAAGCTGCCTGGCGTCTTGTCGTTATAGTTCGTTGTCCGACCGACGGCGGCGGTGCGACGTGGCTCGCCAGCTCGTTAGCGATTGGTTGACGTAGGCGCGCTTACGGGGTCGCGCGGAAGCGTAGGCGGCTAACTGTTGATACCTTCCGACCAACTCTTAATGGCTTTGCCCTCTAAATTGAATAGGCGCAGCTGTTGCGGATGCATCGTGCTGCGCCACGCGGTATCAAAATAGGCGCCGGCCAAGTAGCCCACCACCGTGTGATCGGTCGCAGAGCGATAGACTGAGTAAATCGCGGTCTTCACGTTGTTAACGACGGTCTTGCGGCCACGCACGGTCATGTGGCCGTGCTCCTTCGCTGCCATCTCGTTAAGCCACGCGCGCACACCACATCGGGCACGCGGATTTACCTCGTGCAGGCCGATCCAGGCCCCCCCTTCAGGTTCACGGATACCGGAGGCTGAAAAATCCCAAACGAGGGCCTGCTCGGTGGTTTTACGTACACCTTGAGGGTGATGATTAGCAGCATGAATATGCATGATCGTGGCTCCCAAAAACTTGGTTACCGTAAGTATCGACATGGTTGACTGTCAGTTGCGTCAACGGGTTGGGGCGTTGTCAGGAATTTTGATGGTTGTTTGTTTTTGTAAATAAAATCAATGAGTTGTCGTTATTGCCGTGGCTCAATATAGTGCCGGCTATCGCCCTGTCGGCGCGCACCCTTTCACGGTTGGGGGAGGCGCCGTTGGGGTTGGCCTCTGCGCTTGCGCCTCCCCTGTCATGGGCACGAATAGCACGTCGAAAGCAGTGCGCGTTACCAAGTCGTGCTCGGTCCGTTCGACCACCTTGAGTTCTTGGAATAGCTCGCCCACCGGAATCACCAAACGGCCGCCGATTTTGAGTTGCTGCAAGAGTGGCGCTGGAATTGTTTTTGGGGCTGCCGTGACGATGATGCCATCAAACGGTGCTTGTTCGGGCAGCCCGCCAAAGCCATCGCCGCAAATGACTTTGACGTTCTGATAGCCCAACGCTTGGAGCAGGGCGGCAGCCCGCATCGCCAACGCCGGGACAATTTCTATGCTGTAGACCTGATGTACCAAGCGCGCGAGGACCGCGGCCTGGTAGCCTGAGCCTGTGCCGATCTCCAACACCACGGGGTCGGGTTGTCGCTGCAATAGCTCGGTCATCGCCGCCACGACATACGGCTGCGAAATGGTTTGCCCTAGGCCTATCGATAGTGGGTAATCTTGGTAGGCGTGCTCTTGGTACGCCTGGGGTACGAAGCAATGCCGCGGTACCGCGCCCATGGCTTGCAGGACGCCGGGATCACGGATGCCCCGCGGCAGGAGTTGCTCCATCACCATCTGGGAGCGTTCGACCTGACGGGCAGCGGTCGGCACAGGGGCGCCAGGAGACGCGCTGGTCTCTGATGTGATGCCTGTGATCATCGTGAGCATCTCCCGGGCGCAGACATGGGCTTGCTGCGACCTCATCGCCTTGGATTATAGACTCGCAGGCTGGCACGCGTCGGGGCCACTGCGACAAGCGCCAAGCTTGGTTCGAGCTGTCAAGCTTATGGGAGGACACTCTGAGTCAGCAGTAATTGCACCAAATACGCCGCTCAGGTGAATACCCGATTGACCGTGGGCCCAGCGGTGCGCATAGAGAGTGCTAAATGATTTCAGGGGTGGGGGCTTGCGTGTTTGGCGCGATTTCATTCGTGCTCGCTGCAGATGACAGTGCGACTGCGGCTGGCGCCTATGAGACCGTCGTCACCGCGCCAACGGTGAGCGTCGAAGAACTCGACGACGAGCGTGCGACTAGCACCGTGTCGCGCAAAGAATTGGAGCGCCGCTTGCCGCGCTCGACCCCGGACGCCTTGCGCTACGAACCCGGGGTATTCATTCAGCAATCAGGCCATGGGCAAGGCTCGGCATTCATTCGTGGGCTCACCGGGCAGCAGACGCTGATCTTGTTTGATGGCATTCGCGTCAATAATTCCACCTTTCGCCAAGGGCCGAACCAATATCTGTTCACGTTGGACCCGTACACGGTGCGTAGCATTGAGGTGCAGCGGGGCGGTGGCTCAACGCGTTGGGGCTCCGATGCCTTAGGCGGTGTGATCGATGCCCGTCCGATAGAGCCGACCTGGATCGAGACGGGGGCGCGGATCGAGCCGCGCTTGTTTGCTCGGGGCACCACCGCCGACTCCGAGCGCGGGGGGCGGGTGCAAGCAGATGCCAGCGGCAAGACGCCGTGGGGCAAGACGGTGGGTTTTGTTGGTGGCCTGGGCGGCCGGCGAGTGGGGCTTTTGCACGGACCACCGGTGCTAAACCCCAACCCCAACACCGACGCGGGTGCGTTGCCGTGGGTGCCGGCTTATGAGGGGTATAACCCCCTCCTCGAATCTTACTCGGAGCAACCGAAGCTGCGCACCCAACTCGGAACCGGCTTCGACGAGCTCACCGCAGATGGCCGGTTGGTGCTGCGCCTGAGTGCGAACGAGGAACTGACCTTTGCGGGCTATCTCTATCGTGAATACGACGCGCCGCGCACCGACCAATGTCCACCGCCGACCGGGCGTTACGACGAGTGCCTGACGTATGAAGAGCAGTTTCGTCATCTCACCTATGGCGCATGGGAGCGTCGCAATTTTGCCGGCATTGCGCGGGCGCGACTGACCGTGTCGTGGCAGCAACAACACGAGAAGCGGCGTTTGGATCTCACCTCGGGGAATCTGGTCGGCTATGGCCTCGACGACGTGAACACGCTGGGGATAGCTGCACATGCCAACCTGCAGCCATGGGAGCTTTCAGCCGAGGCAAGTCTGCAACTGAGCGTGGGGGCCGATAGCTATCTGGATTGGCTTGGCTCGACAGCGACGCAAACCTACACCGATACCGGGGACGTCAGACGCGCCAGCCGCGGCCAGTATCTCGACGGCTCGCGCTACCTTTATGGGGGTGCCTATGTCGACCTGGTCGCCGACCTGGGGTCGATTTGGCGGGGCACGTTTGGCGTGCGGCCGGCATGGAGTCTCGCCGAGGCCTCGGGTGACCCGGAATCCGGCACGCAAGCGATTCACCGGCGCTGGTTTCCGGTCGTCGGTCACGCCGGCATCGCAGCGCAAGTGAACCCGCCATTGGCCGTGCTGTTTAATTACGACAACTCCTTTCGGGCACCCAACCTGGATGACTTGACCTCGCGACAACAAACCGGGCCTGGCTTCCAGTTCGAGAATCCGAATCTCAGACCCGAGCGCGCCCATACCTTTGAGCTCGGCGGGCGCTGGCGTAGCCGGTGGCTTGTGGCCGACCTCTGGCTGTTTGAAACGTTGTTGCAGGACAACATTGTCAAAGTCGTGGACAACGACGCCGTTTGTCCTGTGGAGACGCAGCAGTGCTCCTCCGCGACGTCGAAGATCACGCTTGTGAATGCCCCATCGACCTCCGAGATCCGGGGTGTCGAAGGGGCGGTAAAGCTGATTTTTCCAGGGCGCGTATCGCTGCGGGCCACGCTGGCCTACGCCCGGAGCGAAGGTCCGAGGGTGGGGGATGCGGTTGTTGGCGGTGAGGCCGCTACGCTTGGGAGTCGGGTGCCGCTGTCACGCACGCCGCCTGTCAACGGCACGGCCGAGCTGCAATGGACGCACAAAAGCGGCATCAGTGTGGGCTCCGCCTTGCAATGGGCCCGTACGCAAAAGCGGTTGGCCGCCGTCGACAATGCGGACGGTCGCATCCCCAAGTATGGTACGCCCGGTTTCGCGGTGGTTCATCTGCGCGGCAGCTACCGGCTCGGCCCCGAGCTCATGATAGCGGTGGTGTTGGAGAATCTCTTTGATTCTCCGTATCGATTCCACGGCTCAAGCGTCAATGGCGCGGGGCGTGGTTTGATTGTGCAATTGCAGGCGGCGCACGCTTTTGTGAGTCGTGATGAAACCCAAGGAGGGGAGTTCTAATGAAACAAGAGTTTGCACATTGGCTAGCAGCGGTAGCCATTTTTTTTGTGGCTGCGTGCGGCAGTGACGACGATCCCATGACGGTCGAGACGCCGACCTGTCAATATGATAGCGGCCTCAACGGCCTTGAGTGCGCGGGCGCGACCTACACCGAAGTCCTCACGGCATGCACGCCAGAGGCGACCGATTATCAACCGCGCAACGGCGTCGCTGGCGCCAATGGTTGGCCGACCTGCATCTCCGACGACAATGTCTATCACTTGGTGGGGGACAGCATGCCTTCGGCCGCCGCGCGCTCGATCGCGTTCGAGTCGATGGGCCAAAAACTCTGGAAGAATCCCTGTGCGCCTAGCAAGGAGGAGTTTCTTTCGGCGCGCGACGACTATTCGGTCGCCGAAGGTTTGGCCTCACGTGTCGCGCGGCGTCAGGACATCAGCTACCCCGAGGTTCCGGGCGCCGACAAGTTCGCTTGTTCGAGTGAGGGTATCCCCGAGGCCTATCCCGACCGCTGCGCCGGCCCTGCCAAGTTGAAGCCGATCATTGACGATGCGTTTGTCAAAGGCATCGGCCAGCAACAGCCGGTGGTGCAGGCGGCACGCATCGAGGCGGCGTTGCTGTGGTTCTTCTATTTGTCGTTGCCCTCCGAAGTTTGGACGTGTGGATTCAGCAACATTCGTGATTGTGATTCGGCGGTAGGTTACTACACGCAGTTGTCCGCGCGCGGCGCTCCGACAGGATTGGCTCGCTACGTTGCGGCCTTGGGTCCTGAGACTCATAACCGCATCTACGATGGCTTGCTGGCCGTGCGTTGTTGGCGTGACGTCGACTCCGAGATGCCGGCGACGGCAGGGGCATCCTATTATGACTTGGCGCAGGCGCAGTTAGATCGTGCGGCGTTGCGCGGTATCGCCCTCATTGTGCGTGAGCGAATCGGCAAGATTGGCTGCGTAACCGGCGAAGCCCAACAGGCCCAAATTGAGTTCACCAAGGTGTTGGGTGGCTTGCTCAACCACGCCGCCAGCAGCGTGGATGCGACCATGGCTGAAACATTGAAGGCGTACACCGATGCGCCAAGCACTGATGCCGCAGCGATCACGAATGCTCAGGAGGCGTTAGATCAACTGTTTGATTGCCCCTGATAGCCTACAGTCGCGTCCCGTCGTTGTCGCGCCGCCACTGGGCCACTCAGTGGTCGCGACTGCCAATGCCAACACGCGCCAAGCCAAGCGGCTCAAAGGTTCGTAACGTGATACCTTTGCTGTTGGGCACGAGTTGCTCTGCACCCGGTTGTGGGGTTTCCTGAGATCTGGAACACAGCGGGGAGAGCAATAACCAAGGGAACGTGATGGCGTCGTATCGATTACAGGATCCAGAGCGCGGCATTTTGGGGCCGGTGAGCTTTGCCACCGTGTGTGATTTGCTGCGCACCGCGGTGGCTGGCGCTGACATTCGGATTTCGCGGGACAGCGGCCCCTTCATGCCGGTGGCGAATTTGGCTGAGGTCGCGACGGCGGTGGGGGCGGGTCAACCGCTGACCCCTGTGCGTTATGGTAACCTCGAAACCGAAGGGGTCTTGGCCGTGCTCGCAGAGCTCGCGCGCGAGCGGGATAGCGCGTTGTTGGTGGTCGAGGACGGGCCGATCCGCAAAGATGTGTACATCGTGGATGGTCGTATTGTCTTTTCGACTTCCAACGTGCCTGCGGAGCGGTTGGGCCAGTACCTCATTCTCAAAGGCATTCTGTCTCCCGAAGATCTACAGGTTGCCTTGGAATCGATGCACACAGACGGCAATCGTTTGGCTGAAACGTTGGTGCGCCTGGGACTCGTGGACAGCGAAGAAATCGCCGGTGCGCTGCACGACCAGCTGGTGGGACGATTGATTGAGCTTGCGTGTTGGCGCAAAGGAAGCTTCGAGCTTTTTCGCGGCGCTTATGCTGGGGACGACGATAGTGCAGCGGTGACCGTGATGGAGCTGGCTCGGCATCTGATCGACGAGCTCCCTGAGGAATATGTGCTGCCCGGGCTGCGCACGATGTTGCCGCTCGTGCCCGTGGTGCAGGCGCAACATCTGCTTGAGCCACTGTCGTTGAACGATATCGAATCTGCGGTGGTCGTTGCGATGAACGCCAACGTCACGGGTACGGAGCTTCTTAAGAGCGCAGAGCGCGACGCCGAGGTGCGCAGACGTACGCTGGCCCTGTTATATGTGCTGACCCAGACGGGCATCGTGGCTTGGTTTGAATCTCGCTAGCGTGCGTTAAGGAGATGTGCGCGATGGTAACCCGTCCCCCCAAGGACGAGCTGGTGACGTCAGGCGCGACGCGCTCGCCGGCAGGTTTGGGCATAGGCAGTGCATTGCCAACCCAAGAGCCGCAGGGGCGCTCGCTGGTGGAGCAGCGCGCTGATTTGCAGCGTACTATCTATGAGTTGGATGGTACCCTCCGCTACATGGGGTCTGCACATCCGCAGCGATTGGCCTGTGAGGCTAAGTTGCAGCAACTCAAATTGATGCTGCAGCAGGTCGAGGCGGCGCTGAAGCTTACCGGCCGCTAGCGGAGGCTTGGCCCACAAACGTTCGCAGCTGGGTCAGCAGGGCGTCGGCCGCTGGCTCTAGTGGTGGCTCTTGCCGAGTCTTTTCCTGAGGATCTACGCTCAAGTCGAAGGCATGCACGGTTTCCCGGTCGAACGACACAGACGGGAAGAACTCCTTCTTTTTGGCTGTGCGCAGGTACCAGGCTTCATCGGCGGGGCGCTGCCAGATCACTTTGGTGCGGCCATCGAAGGCCATTTGTCGGTGGATCCCGAACTCATTGTACTCGCTGATCACCACGGGGGACGTCGCCGGCGCATCGAGGAGTGAGCGCCCCAACAGGCCATCTTGCTTCGCGCCAGCCAGCGCTGCCACGGTCGCGCTGATATCAATGGTTTGGGTGAGACGAGAATCAACCCCAGGTTTGAACCGGGGGCCCACGGCAATGAGCGGGACGTGGACGACCTCTTCCCAAAATTGGTGCGCATGCAGGTAGAAGCCGTGCTCGCCAAAAGCCTCGCCATGGTCGGCAGTGATGATCAGGTTGGTGTGCTCGCGCAGTCCCAGCTTATCAAGGCCGGTCACCAGTTGACCCACAGCCTGATCAGCGTAGCGCACGCCCGCGTCGTACACCGCGCGCATCGAGAAGCGTTCGTCGGCGGGATAATCGTTGTCGTACTCCCAGCGCGCATGGCGCCGGATTTTGCCCTTGAAGTCGCCCAAGAAGATCGCCTCCAACTCAGGCGGCGCTTGGTAGGGGTCATGCGGGTCGACCAGGAACAGAAATAGGAACTGGCGGTCATGAGGGCTCTTCGCCAAGAAGTCGAGCACCCGGGCAACGATGAATTCACCGGTCGGCAAACCGTTGTAGGTCTTGCCTCGTTTGTCTTTGGTGTAGGTACGGGTCGGATCTTCAAAGAGATCGAAGCCACGTTGCAATCCGGCCAAGGAGCCGCCATTGCCATTGGCCGTGAAGCCGGCGGTGTACCAGCCAGCTGCTTTCACTCGTTCTGCCAAGGTTGTTACATCGGCCGGCAACAGGCTGGTCTCGGTTTCGGTGCGGTGACGTGAGGCGTTCAAACCGGTCAGCAGGCATGTGGTGGAGGGACGAGTCCATGGGGCGTTTGCATAGGCACGGGTGAACAGTGTGCCCTGTTTGGCTAACGTATCAAGGTTGGGCGAGGTCGGACGACCGTAGCCATAGGCGCCCAGCGCATCGGCTCTTAGCGCGTCGATGAAAATGACAAGGGTGAGTTCTTTGGCCGTGGACGTAGGGGTCGGTGCGGCGACGGAGAGAGACATCAGGAGTATCAGGTTCTGCATGCCGCCATGATGCGGAGGCATGCGCGCGCGTCAAGAATTTGGTCCGCGGCTTTTTTTTGCATGGACAAGCCCCGTGCTAGCGTTTTGCACGATGAAACATGGCTGGCTCATCTGTGGCGTTCTGGCGGCGTGTGGACAGCCCGAGGCGCGTACGGTCACCAGCGTGGCCGCACCCGCAGAGTCGCCGCGCGTCGTCGTGCCGCCCGCCAAGAGCATCATCCTCATTACAATCGATACATTGCGAGCTGATGTGCTGGGCTACGCGGGTGGCGCAGCGGTGACCCCAGTGTTGGATGATTTGGCCCGGCGCGGTTGGGCGTTTGACCGATGCTACGCCAACTCGATGCTCACCAACCCCTCGCATGCAAGTCTGATGACTTCAGTGTATCCGCGCGATCACGGCGTTTACGACAACGAAAGTGGCATTGCCGATGGTGTGCGTACGCTGGCTGCGTCCATGCAGCGGCAAGGGCGACGCACCACCGCCATTGTTAACTTTCCGCACCTGAATCCCGAGGTGGCAAACCTAGGTCAGGGTTTCGAGCGCGTCATTCCTGCGGCGCGCATCGAGCGCCGAGCCGACGACACGGTAAAGCTGGCGTTGAGCGCGATCGACGAGTTTGATCCCGGTGAGGAGTTTTTCGTGTGGCTGCATTTTTCGGATCCACACGCCCCCTATGATCCCACCGCGGAGCATGCACCCCGCCCGGTCACGCTGGCGCATCCCACACCAATGGCGACCGCCGCGCAGCACGCACCCAGCTTCCAAAAGAAGAACGTCTGGTTCAAAGAGGTGTTCAAAACCGTCAAGACTGCCGAAGAGCTGCAAGCTCGCTATGTGGCCGAGGTCGAGGGGGTTGATGCAGCCTTGGCGCGGCTGTTGGCCGGACTCAACCAACGCCAGCGGGCCGAGCGCACGACCTTGGTGGTCACCTCGGACCATGGTGAGAACTTTGGTGAGCATCAGCTCTACTTCAATCATGGCGGCCTGTATCAAACGGCGGTGCACGTACCGCTCATCGTCGCGGTGCCAGGAGCCACGCCGATGCGTATTGCTGGCCAAGTTGAGCAGGTCGATGTCACTCCAACGTTGCTGGAGTTGGTGGGGGCGCCACGCTGGGAGCCGATGCGCGGCCACAGCTTGGTGGGACTTGTGGCCGGACGCGAGCCACCGCGTGAGTTTGTTTTTAGCGAACATATGCTCGGGCAGCTGGTGGCGGTTCGCGGCCACGGCGGCACGCTCATCCTTCACCGAAAAACGTCAGCACAATTTCCGAGTTATCGCTTCGTGGCGGGACGTCGGGAAGTGTATGACACGAGCAGCGACCCTGACGAGTTGCACGACGTTGGCCCGGAAGGGCCGCTGTACGACACCCTGCAAGCGGCGCTGAATACCTATTTGGAAGCTGGTCTCAACCTCGTGGCCCGACCGAGCTTGTTAAGCGATCGCGAGTCGCTCAAACACCTGGGCTACGTCGAGTAACTACCCCGATGAGTCGCGTTGTCCTGTTGTTCCTGCTTTGCCTTGGGGCCTGTGCCTCACCCACCACGCCCGCTGAGAATCCGCCGGCTGTAGCGCTCTCCGATGTAGGTAGCAGCGGCGCATCGCGGCTTAGTGGTGGTGATGCGGTGTCCGAGCTGGAACCCGCGTCCGCGCGTCCGGGGTTAGTCATCCTCGCCGACCAACCGTTCCCTGCAACGGTGTTGGAGCCGCCGGTTGGCACCGACGCAAGTGTAGTGCGCCGGGCGGTTATTGCGCTGCACGCCGAGCATCCCGAGGAGGCCTTGAAGCTGCTTGCTGGAATGGACACGGGTGCGGCGAAACTCGTGCAAGCGCGCGCCTTCCGGGCGTTAGGGCAATTTGACGCCGCCGAAGCCGCGCTCATCGTGGCTCGCGAGGATGCACCATTGCTGTCGCTTGTGGAGCTAGAATCCGGGCAGGTGGCCATGGCCCGTGCCGACTTGAAGAGCGCCGAAAGTGCCTGGCGTCTGGTGATGACAGGCAGCGACGTGAGCCTGAAGCGTCGGATCGTGCTGGCGTACGCGGAGCTGTTGTCGCACGCAAATCCGCTGGAGCTTTTGACCCAGGCGGCTGGCTGGGAGTCGCTCTTGGATGTCGACGACCTAGATGCCAAAGGGCGCTTTTTGGAAGCTGTGGCAATGGCTCACGTGGCCGCGGGACAACCCTTTGAGGCCGCCGAGCTGCGCTTGCGCCGGTTCTTGGAAGAGCCGGTGTCACTGCTGACGCCCGAACAACCTCCCAAGGAGTTGCCCGCCACGCCGCTGCAATTGCTGACGCGCGCCGAGTTGCTGCTTGAGAAGAATCGCAATGAGCGTGCGGTGGCAGCGTTGGACGCGTTGGCTGATGGCTCGCTCAACCAAGATGAGCGTTGTCGGAAATTGTTTGCGCTGGGGCTTTCGAAACGTAAGTTGCACCTTTATGGTGGCGCTGAACACTACTTCACCGACGTCACCAAGAGCTGCGCCGACCCGGCCCTGGTCAAGCGCGCGATGTACCTGAACGCCAAGGTCGTCTCGATTGCCGAGGGCTTGCAGGCGGTCCCGATCATCGAAAGCTTCGCAAAGCGTTTTGCCGCGTCGAGCATGGTGGACGACATGCTGTTTTGGGCCGGCGACCTTTACCAGCGCCGTAAACGCTTTGCTGAGGCCGAAGGTTACTTCACGCGTATCGAGAATCTGCCTGAAAAGGGTGACCATTGCGGTGAAGCGCGCTGGCGCTTGGCGTGGATGAGCTACCGGCGTGGCAATCTGGTGGAGGCACGAGAGCGGCTCTTGCGCCTGCTGGAACGCGATGGCTGCGTGGATAACCGCTTTGAGCGGGCGCGCGCCCACTATTGGCTCGGTCGCCTGAGCGTGCTCGCGAAGCAACCAACGCTCGCGGCGACCCATTTCCAAGATGCGATGGTGGCCGAACCCTTGGGCTACTATGCCCAACTCGCGTTGACCGAGTTGTTTCAAACTGCACCCGAGGTCGCCCGACGTCAGGTGGCCGAGCTCTACGTGCCGCAGGCTGGTGCTTGGCCCCTGGTGTGTGCCGGCTCCCTGGCCTCTGAGCCAGAATTTATGCACGCCCTAGAATGGTTGCGGCGCGGCCTGACCGAGGATGCGGCGTTGGGGCTATTGGCCCTGGGCGCGCCGAACTCGAAAGTGGTGGGCGTAGCGCAAGCGCAGGCGTTGGGGGTGGAAACCAAGGGCAGCGCGCTCAAGGATGTGGCCGCACACTTGCCGGGCACAAGCTGCGGCGCCAACGATCCCCGGTTGCTGCTGGCGTTGTTGCTCGATCGCGCAGGCGCTTACGGCAAAGCTCATTGGCGCTTGCGTACTGATTTCGCGGAGGTCTTGGCCAACGCGCCGACGCCGGCCACGAGTGCGGTGTGGGTGGCGGCCTATCCGTTGGCATTTCGGGATTTTGTGGCTGCCGGAGAGGCCGAGGGGGGAGTGCCAGAGTTGTTCTTGCAGGCGCTGTGTCGTGAGGAGAGCGCTCTGGATCCCCAGGCCGTCAGCTGGGCCGGGGCGTATGGGTTGACACAGCTGCTTCTGGCAAGCGCCAAAGGTGCTGGGCGGTTTCTCAAACCGCCGGTGACAGTGACGCGCGCCGAGGAGTTGTTGGAGCCGGCGTTAAGCGCGCGCTTGGGGGGGGCCCTGTTGGGATCGTTGCTGAAGCGTTTTGCCGGCCACCCAGGTTTGGCTCTCGCGGGCTACAACGCGAGCGAGAGCACCGCCGATACCTGGTGGAGCCGCCACCAGGGACAGCGCTTTGATGAGTTTGTCGAGGAGATCACCATCAAGGAGACGCGCGGCTACGTGGCGCGGGTGCTCAAGACGTGGGGCATTTATCGCTTCATGTATGCGAGTCAGCCGCCGACCTTGCCGGTGGCGGAGACGCTGCCTAACAAGCCAGGCGTGCACCCTTAACCTGCCTCCGAGGTCACACGATGGCCGGGCACAAAACGTCGTTCGTCTTCCGGGAGGCCAGCGCGGGTGAGGATGAAGCCCTGCGGCGCTTGTGGCGCGAGACGCCCATGGCAGGGAGCATTGCATTAGCGTTTGAGCGAGAGCCATCGGTGTTCTTGGCCGCAAGCTTGATGGGAGATCTTCATCAGACCCTGGTGGCCCTGGATGAACACGGCCATGCGCGAGCCTCGGCAAGCCGTGCGGAGCTTTCAGCGTACGTAAATGGTGTCCCGGAGTTGTTGGGCTATTTGAGCGAGCTGCGCGTGCATCCGAGCGCGCGGCAGCAGCGGCGCCTGCTCTTGGATGGCTGGGCCCATCTGCGCGAGCTGCACAGACGCGCGGGCGTGCAGCTGTATGTCACGACGATCTTCGCCGACAACCAATTGGCGCGACGCATGCTAGAGCGGAATCGACCCGGTTGGCCGGTGTATTTGCCCCGGGAGCGGTTGGCTACGTTGGCGGCGCTACCGCGCCTCGTTGCGGCACCCCTGCCTCAGGGCATCATGGTGCGGCAAGCGCTGCCGAGCGACCGCGCCGGGCTGCTTGAGTGCTTGGCGCGTAATCATGCGCGCTATCAGTTTGCGCCGGTGTGGACGGAGGCCACACTCACGGGGCATCCGCGCAGCCGTGGTCTCGACTTTAGTGATTTTACCATCGCGCTGCGTGACCAACGGGTTGTGGGTGTGCTCGCGATCTGGGACCAACAAGCATTCAAGCAGACCATCGTGCACGGCTATCATGGCGCGATGACCGCGTTGCGGCACGTCTGGAATATGACGACGGCACTGAGCCATTGGCCGCGCTTACCAGCACCTGGGCAAGCGTTATCGCACGCATACTTGTCGCACCTCGCCGTAGACGACGACGCGGCACCGGTCTTCTTGGCCTTGTGCCGACATGCGCTGTCGCGCCGCCGACCGTTCGAGTACCTGACCTTCACGCTGTCGGAGCGCCACCCCTTGTTGGCAGTGGCGGAAGCTGCGTTTCGTCACCTGCGCTACGACAGCATCCTATACGCGGTGCATCTGGGGGATGGGGCGCGCGAGGTGGCGCGCTTGGATACTCGGCCGGCCTACCTCGAAGCGGCAATTCTCTAGGTTTCCCCCGCTATTTCATCGATTCTGTGGTTCTGGCATAGCTTGAGAAGTCGCGCCCGTACCTACGGTAGGCGCCTTACAAGGAGTTTTTGCATGAGCGCCGTCATCGCCACTATCCGCGCCGAGCAAACCCGCTATCTGCATCAATTGTCTGAGCTTTTGCGGCTGCCCTCGGTAAGCACCGACGCCAGCAAGAAAGCCGAGATTGTGCGCACGGCCGAGTGGATGAAGGCCCGGTTGCTTAGCGCCGGTTGCACGACGGCCGAGGTGATCGCCACCGATGGTCACCCGATCGTGTACGGCGAATGGCTAGGCGCCCCCGGCAAGCCCACGCTGCTTGTGTACGGGCACTACGACGTCCAACCTGCTGAACCACTCGACAAATGGATCTCACCACCGTTTGAGCCCACCATCCGCGATGGCCGCATCTATGCGCGCGGTGCCTCCGATGACAAAGGGCAGGTGGTGATCCATATCAACGCGCTGGAAGCGCACCTGAAGACCCATGGCAGCGTGCCGGTGAATCTGAAGTTCCTGATTGAGGGCGAGGAAGAGATTGGTTCCCCGTCACTTCCAGCTTTCGTGGCGGCCAACCAACAGCGTTTGCGCTGCGACGCGGTGGTGGTCTCGGACACGGCGATGTTCTCCAAGGATCAACCATCTATTACCTACGGCCTGCGTGGCCTGGTCTATTTGCAGGTCGATCTGTTCGGTACCCACGGCGATCTGCACTCCGGTAGTTTTGGCGGCGCGGTGGTGAATCCGGCGATGGCGCTGGCATGGCTTCTGGGCAAGCTGAAAGATGAGAAAGGCAAGATCAAGGTACCAGGGTTCTACGACAACGTCGTGAAGCTGACGGCTGCCGAGCGCCGAGCCTTTAAGTCGCTGAAACATAGCGATGCCAAGTTCAAGCGCGACCTCGGCGCACCGGAGCTGTTTGGCGAAGCGGGTTTCACCACGCTCGAACGTATTTGGGCGCGCCCAACGCTCGACATCAACGGCCTATGGGCGGGCTTTACCGGCCAAGGGGCCAAGACGGTTATTCCGGCCGAGGCGCACGCCAAGCTGTCAATGCGGTTGGTGCCTAACCAAACACCTGCAGAGATCACGAAGAAGGTCACGCAAGCGATTAAAAAGCTGGCGCCTAAGTCGGTGCGCGTAGAGGTGCAAAATCTGCACGGTGGTGATGGCTGGTTGGCACCCACGGAGCATCCGGCGTTGGCGGCTGCCAGTCGGGCGGTGAAGCAGGCGTTTGGCAAAACGCCGGTGTTTGTGCGCGAAGGCGGCTCTATTCCAATCGTGGCCAACTTCGCCCGGGTTCTAAAAGTGCCATGCGTGTTGTTGGGGGTTGGACTCAACGATGACAACCTGCACGCCCCCAACGAGAAGTTGGATTTGGATAACTTTCACAAGGGCATCGAGGCGGCCGCGTTGTTCATGCAGGAGTTTGGCGCCCAGAAGGGGGCGTAGCGGCCGATGGCACGTACGCAAACAATCACCGGTCAATTGCGCGCCCGCGTGGTGTCGGTCCGGAGCCTGGCGGTGGCCGACCGCGCGGCGATGTGGGCGCTGTTTGAACGTTACTATGCCGATGTGTCGCGACCGGAGTTTGAGCTCGACCTTACGCCTAAGCACCACGTGATTTTGCTGTACGACACCGGCACCGACGAATTGAAAGGGTTTTCGACTCTGGAGCGGTTTTCCACGAGCGTGAACGGCAAGCGCTACGCGATGGTTTTCTCCGGCGATACGATCATTGAGCCGGCCTATTGGGGCCAACGTGCGCTGCAGTACGCGTTCTATCGCTACATCCTCGCCGCCAGGCTCAGGTGGGCACGTCTGCCGCTCTACTGGTTTTTGATCAGCAAGGGCTATCGCACCTATTTGCTTTTGTCGCGCAACTTCGTGGAGTACTGGCCGCGGCACGACAAGCCCACGCCTAGGAAGATTCAAGAGCTCCTGGATCATGTCGCGACATTGAAGTTTGGCGGGGCCTTTGAGCCCGAGCGAGGCACGTTGCACTTTACGCCATCGCATGGCCGGTTGCGCGAAGAGGTGGCACCGCTCGGGTCCGACCTGCTTGCGGCTCCGGACATTCGGTTCTTCAACGAGCGCAACCCGGGGCATCTGCAAGGGGATGAGCTGTGCTGTTTAGGTAAGATCGATCTGCATTTCGCTGTGGCCTATGTGCAGAAGGAGCTCCGTAAGCGGCTCCGACGACGCTTCTTTCCGCAAGGGCCGCGCTAACTTGCTGCTCTCAGTCATCGACGCCGGCTATGCCTTGAGTCTGATTCCGGCGCGCTTGGCCTTTGCTCGCGCCACGCTCCGTGTTGAGGCGTTCCAACAGCGTCACCTGCAGCGCACGCTGCAGAAAAACCAGCGCACAGTGTATGGCGTGCAGCATCGGTTTGCCGAGATTCACTCGCTGGCCGATTATCAGCGCCGCGTGCCGGTGGTTGGTTACGATGAGGTGGCTCCTTGGGTGACGCGGTTGGCCGAGGGCGAGAAGCATCTGCTCACCGCCGAACCGGTGCGCTTGTTTGAGCCGACCTCCGGTTCTACCGGCCAAGCCAAGCTCATCCCCTATACGCAGGGGCTGCTCTCTGAGTTCTCGGCTGCGACCAGCGCTTGGTTGGCCGACCTCTATGCACACTACCCACTCTCGGGCACCACCAGCTATTGGTCGCTATCGCCCGCCACGTCCAAGGGACACGCGACGCCTGCGGGCATCCCCGTCGGGTTTGCCGATGATACCGAGTACTTCGGCCGACTGACCCGGTGGGCTGTGCGGCAGAAGCTCGCCGTGCCGGTGAGCGTGCGGTGCGCTCCTTCCTTCGAGGCTTGGCGCGAAAGCACGGTGCGGTCGCTGCTTGCGGCACCTGACCTGGGATTGATCTCCGTGTGGAGCCCTACCTTCTTGTCATTGTTGATGCGCTACCTGGAGGCCAATTTCGAAAGCTTGGTGGCCACCTTGCCCAAGCGTCACGAGGCGGCGGTGCGCGCCCGCGTTGAACAAGCCGATGGGATCACCGCTTTGGCGCTGTGGCCCAAGCTGCGGCTGTTGTCCTGTTGGACCGAGGCGAGCGCGCAACTGTTTGTGCCAGAGCTTATGCGCTGGTTTGTCGGGGTGCCGATCCAGGGGAAGGGGTTGGTTGCCACCGAAGGCATCGTGAGCCTGCCGTGGGGTAACACCGACGCCGGGTCGGTGGCGGCTATCACCAGTCATTTTCTTGAATTGCAGCCGCTCGACCAAGCCACGCACGCGCCACTTGGGGTGCATCAGGCCCGCGTAGGCGCCTCTTACGAGCCGATTGTCACCACGGCCGGAGGTTTGTACCGCTACCGGTTGGGCGACGTGGTCACCTGCACCGGCTTTGTCGGCCAAGCGCCGTTGTTGCGCCTGTTGGGGCGTCGTGACAAACGCAGCGACTTGTGCGGCGAAAAACTGGATGCCCTAGCGGTGGAGCAAGCTCTGCAAGCGGTGTGCACCGAGGTGGGCATCACCGTGCAGTTCGCTTTGGTGGCGCCGCTGCTCGAACCGCGTCCGGCTTACTGCCTGCTTGTGGAGAGTGAGGCCGACGCGGCATCTTTGCAGCAGGTCGCGGTGGGCCTTGAGCGGCGGTTATGTGACAATTTTCATTATCAGTACTGTCGCGAGGTTGGCCAACTTGGCCCGGTGTCGCTGCGTCGCACGGAGCGCGGTTTTGAACGCTATGCGCAGGTGCTCTCAGCACGCGGAGTGGCCTTGGGGAGCATCAAACCGATGGGGCTCACAGCCGAGTTAGGTTGGCCGGCGCGGTTGCAGCCTACGCCTACAAACGTTTAGCGGGTACCAATCGCTAAAGCTTCACCGCGTTCGCGCCACGCTGCTTTGGCCAGGCCGGGCGATAGTTGATTCACCGGCATTTCGAACCCCTTGTTGGCGTACAGGCGCTTCACGAAGATACGGTAGGTGAGGTTGCCGGCAAAAGTTACCGGGAACCACAGGCCGCTGCCGGCTACGCGTCGGACGATGTTCATGATCTTGAACGTCTCCCGATACGACCAGCGAAAGCCCTCATAGAGTTCGGCGGCGCTCATCCCTTGCGGTCTAAACACCACGTGCATGGTGTCGTAGTCGCCCCAATCGTAGCTCAAAATGCGTTTCTCACTCTCCAGGCGCTCGAACAGGCGAGTGCCGGGGTAGGGCGTGTAAATAGAGTAACGCGGGATATCCACCTGCAACTCTTGGACGCGGTTTACCGTCTCTTTGAAGATCTCAGGGGTGTCGTCATCGAAGCCGAACACGAAGCAGCCTTGCACGATGATGCCATTGGCATGCATCAACTTCATCAGCTCAGCGTATTCGTCTTGCTTGTTGAAGCCTTTGTAAATGCGCTTGAGCGACGATTGCGAGACCGACTCGAAACCGAACAGTAAAAACTTGCAGCCGCTCTTGCGTAACAAGTTAACAAGCTCCGGGTCGCGCGCGATCGCGGTGGTGGCGAGGCCGCCCCATTTCTTCTTGAGCGGAATCATCGCGGTGAGCAGCTCTTTGGCCCACTCAACGTCGTCGAAGGGGCTGACATCGTTGACTGCGAATAGTTTGGCAGGCACGGCCTTAATGTCGCGCAGGATGTCAGCGATGGGGCGTTTTTGGAAGCGCGGCCACACCGCCGGAACAGTGCAGAAATCGCAGGCGTGCACGCAGCCGCGGCTGAAGGCGACGGTATACGGCAGGTTGTAACCGCTGCGTCGTAGTAGGTCGTACCTGGGCGTTGGAATACCTTCGTAGAATTCACCGGTTTCGGCGGGGGCGCGATACTCAGGTTTGAGTGCGTTGACTTTGGCGTCGGCCACCACCGCGGCCCAGGTGTGCTCACCCATGCCGAGTACGATGCTGTCGGCGAATTGCCGTGCTTCGTCGGGCATCATCGAGACATGCACGCCTCCCAACACCACTTTGATACCGCGGCGGCGGAAGTGATCGGCCAACGCATAGGCGCGGCGGGCAGTGCCGGTCATTACGCTGATGCCTACCAGATCGGCCTCGGCGTCGAGTGGCACCCGATCAATGCTTTCGTCCACCAAGCGGTAGGTGATGTCGGGGTCGTTGCCGGTGAAGGCCGCGAGTGTCGTGAGCGTGAGCGGCGCCTCGCGCGAGGAACGCACAAAATCGCCGAACTTCAGTTTGTGCATCGCGGCGTCGGGCATGATGAGCAGGATACGCATGGGGTGGGAGCATAGCGGTTTAGCGGCGGTTCGGGAATGACACCCGTTCCCCCTTCCGTCGCCCCGCGTTAGAGTGCCCCGCTATGCACATCACTTTGATCCAGCCAGCGATGGGCCGCGACAGCGACGACTACGTGAAGAGTTGGCAGATGGAGCCGTTGGCCATCGCCACGCTCGCCAGTATAACGCCCAAAGAGCACACCCTGGCGTTCTTCGACGACCGTCTGGAGCCGATGCCTTATGATATCGTCACCGATTTGGTCGCGATCACGGCCGAAACCTATACGGCGCAGCGTTCGTATCAGATTGCGCGCAAGTTTCAGGCACGCGGTATCAAAGTGGTGTTAGGCGGTTACCACCCGACGTTGGTGCCGGACGAAGCAGAAGCGCACGCCGACGCGATTGTGGTGGGGGACGCCGAGGCGGTGTGGCTGGAACTGTTGCAGGATGCCGCGCGTGGGCAATTGCGTAAACGCTATACGTCCGATGCGCTGCGCGATTTTTCGGTGCTGGCTGACCGCAGCATTTTTGCTGGCAAACGTTACTTGCCGATAGGACTTGTCGAGTCGGGGCGCGGGTGCCGCTACTCGTGCGACTTTTGCGCGGTGTCGGCCTACACCAAGGCCACTTATCGCACCCGCGAGCCGCAAGCGGTGGCCGATGAAATCGCCAAGGCCGGCTACAAGAACGTCTTTATCGTAGACGACAATCTCACCGCCGACCCCGAGCGAGCCAAGGCGCTGCTTAAAGCGTTGATTCCTCTCAAGATCCGTTGGGGCAGCCAGGCGAGCATCCACGTGGCCAATGACCCTGAGCTCCTGGAGCTTTTAGAGAAGAGCGGCTGTCTGATGCTGCTCATCGGTTTTGAGTCGATTGACCACGATTCGCTGCTCGCGATGAACAAGGGCTTCAACCGCGGTAGCGTGAACTATGCACAAGCCATCGCCAAGGTGCGCGAGCGCGGCATTAAGCTCTACGGTACGTTCGTGTTTGGTTACGACAGTGATCCGGCCGATATCTTTGAACGCACGCTCGACTTTGCCATGGAGCAGAAGCTGTTTTTGGCGGCGTTCAATCACTTACAGCCATTTCCTGGTACTCCGCTTTACGCTCGACTAGAACAAGAAGGACGCCTACGCTACCCGAAATGGTGGCTTGAGCCGGGTTATCGCTTTGGCACCATCGCCTTTCGTCCGAAGCTGATGGAGGCCGACGCCTTGTTTGAGCGCTTGATGGGGCTCAGACGCCGCTTCTTCAGCTACCGGAGCATCATGAGCCGCGGCCTGGATTTCCGCGCCAACGTCAACGATCCGCTGTCGTTGTGGCTGCACTTCTCGATGAACACGTTGTTGCGTCGTGAGCTTACCGATAAATGGCGGATCCCGTTGGGTGTGGCGAGCGAAGGCTAGGGCGAGGCTACTTATCCTCGGCGGCATGCAGCGGTAGCACGTACAACAAATAGAACGGTGCGGTGATGTCGTCGGAGAGACAGCTGACGTTCGCTCGTTCAACGCGCACGGAGCCTACTTCGTAGACGGTCCGGCGCACCACGTCCCGATCCATCGCATCTTCGCACGGTGGCGCAAATGCCAGGAAGGCCTGGCCCTCCAGCTCGCTCTTCACCACCACCGGTTCACTCATGCTGCGGCCATAGCCATCGGCACGCCGCGCCCACGCCGCGGCCAAGTAACCACGCGCCTCCGCCAAGCGATCAATTAAATCAAAATTCTCGGCCACATCGGCGCGACCGCCAGCAAACGGATTTTCGGCTCGCTCGGCCAATACATCTTCCGTGACGGTGATGAAGCTTAAGAGCGCCTCCGCGGAGCGATCGTCATCACCCAAGTGACGCTCAGCCACGGCTATGTGCCAGTAACAGAGCGCACGACCCACGTCGTTTAGCTCGTCGGTGGCAATGGCTGCGGCAAAGGCCTGGGACGCCACCCTGGGTTCACCACTGCGGAAACTTACGAACCCTTGTTGCAACAACTCGCCCGCCGTCATCGGGTAGCGCGGAGCTTCCTCGACACTCGTAGGGCCACCCGGTTCCGGGACGATGTTGTTGGTCGACGCCAGCATGGTGGGCTTAGCGCGACGCGACGGTGTTGAGGATGGGGGACAGCCTGTGGCGATAAAACAAGCCCCCGCGACTGCCAGGACGCGGCGCAGGTTATGACTCCTACCTGCTGCCATACGACGCCTCACTTCCTAGCTATTAGTGTAGGCCTTCAAATCGCATTTGCCCAGGGGGAAATTGCGCAAACCCAAGCGGGGAGCGGGTTTGCTGATGTGGTGATGTGTGGTCAAGGCGCCCAGGCGGGAGGCGGGCTGCGCTGCAGCCTGAGTCGACTCGGCAATACGCTGTGAATACGGCTACTTGTCGACGGGCACTGGGGCTCTCTGGCTAGCTTTGGGGTTGCGACTTTAGCCACGCCACCGTGCGCCTGAGCCCTTCGTTGAAGTCGATGCCGGCGGTGTAGCCCAACAGCGTGCGGGCACGGGTGATATCGGCCAACGAGTCTTTAATGTCGCCGGCCCTTGCCGGGAATAGCTTGGGCGCAATGTGGGTGCCGAGAATGCCATTGATGGCTTCGACCAAATCCAACAGGCTGTAGCGTTTGCCGCAGGCAACGTTGATCAATTCGCCGGAGACGTTGGCGGCGGTGCAGGCCAAGAGGTTGGCCTCGACGGCATTGCCCACGTAGGTGAAATCGCGAGACTGCAAACCATCACCAAAGATGGGGGGGCTCTCACCACGCAGGGCGCACTGAATGAACTTGGGGACCACGGCGGCATATTGGTTTTCGGGATCTTGGCGCGGTCCGAAGATGTTGAAGTAACGCAGCCGCACGGTCTGGAGGTTGTACAGGCGCGCATACACCGCCACGTAGTGCTCGGCCGCAAGCTTGGCTACGGCGTAAGGCGATAACGGATGAACCGGCATGGTTTCGACCTTGGGCAAGGTCGGGCTGTCGCCGTAGGCCGACGACGAGGCGGCGTAGACGAAGCGTTTGACGCTGCGGGCATGCCTGGCGGCCTCAAGTGTCACCAGGGTGCCGTCGACACAGGCGTGGTTGCACTCCATAGGATTGGCAACGGAGCGTGGCACGCTTGGGATCGCGGCCTGGTGCAACACGTAGTCCACGCCACGCATGGCCCGCTTCATCAGCTCGGGGTCGGTGACGTCTCCTTCGATAAAATCTAAACCGGCCAGGGTCGTGAGGTTTGTGCGTTTGCCTGTGGCGAAGTTATCGACGCCACGCACAGTTTCACCGCGGCCAAGCAGCTCGGCGGCCAGGTTTGAGCCGATGAACCCGGCGACGCCCGTGATGAGGTAAGTGCTCATGTTATGCCTTGTGAATGCGTTCTTGGTTGCGGGTGACTTTCTTGGTGGCGTTGCGCGTGTCGATGATTAAGGGGACGCCGTCGACCAACGCTTGGTAGTCGACGCTTGAGTGGTCGGTGACAACAATGGCTGCATCTAGCTTTGCGAACAGGCCGGGCGTCAGGTCCACCGAAGACATTTCCAAGTTGTATTTGCGAGTGACTGGCAATTTCGGGATGTACGGATCGTGGTAGACCACGTCGGCGCCGCGTTCTTGCAGGAGCTCGATGACTCGCAGCGACGGCGATTCGCGCAGGTCATCGATGTCTTTCTTGTAGGCGGCACCCAACACCAAGATGCGGGAACCATTGAGTGGCTTACGTTGGCCGTTGAGCGCCTCAGCGGTGCGCTCGACTACGTAGTGCGGCATGTTGGTGTTCACCTCGCCCGCAAGCTCGATGAAGCGGGTGGCCACCTCGTACTCGCGCGCTTTCCAGGTGAGGTAGAACGGATCGATCGGGATGCAATGCCCGCCCAAACCCGGCCCGGGGTAAAACGGCATGAAGCCAAACGGCTTGGTCGACGATGCTTCAATCACTTCCCAAATGTCGATCTGCATCCGATCGCACACCATTTTCAGCTCATTGACGAGCGCGATGTTCACCGAGCGGAAGATGTTTTCCAAAAGCTTGGTCATCTCGGCCACGCGCGTGGAGGAGACCGGTACCACGCGGTCGAGCGCGGCTTGGTAGAGGGCCACAGCGGCTTCACGACAGGCGGGGGTGAGGCCACCTACGACTTTGGGAATGGTTTGCGTGTTGAACTTGGTGTTGCCGGGGTCCTCGCGCTCAGGGCTGAAGGCCAAGAAGAAATCCTGGCCGGCCTGGAGCTTGCTGTCGGCTTCGAGGATGTCGCGCAAGAGCTCGTCGGTGGTGCCGGGGTAGGTTGTAGATTCGAGGACGATGAGTTGGCCCGCCCGTAGGTGCGGGGCAATCGCACGAGCGGTGCCTTCGATGTAGGTCATGTCCGGTTCGCGGTTCTTGTTGAGCGGCGTCGGTACACAGATGAGCAGGGCGTCGCACTCGTTGACCCGCCGGTAGTCGGTGGTGGGGGTGAAGTGCTTACTGGCGATAAGCTCAGAGGTTGCAGCGGCCGGAATATGTTTAATGTAGCTTTGGCCGCGGTTGAGCTTTTCGACTTTGCTAGGGTCGATGTCGAAACCGATCAGCGTAAAGCCCTTTTTCGCAAACGTGATCACCAGCGGCAGGCCGACGTATCCTAAGCCAACGATACCAACCACGGCTTGCTTGCGCTCGATCCGTTCAATGAAGCTATGCGCGTCCATCGCGACCTCCAGAGGGCTCAGGGTGTTCATCGGTATAGCGTGCGTGCGCACGTGACAAAAGCACCACCGCCTTGGTGAATAGACTTGACGGCACTCTCGTCCGCTGGCGATACCGTTTTGTGCCGGTGTATGCCAACGTTAGCCACGGTCGGGAGACCCTCATGAAGAAACTTGCTGTTGCGCTGTTTTTTTGCACGTTGCCGCTTGTTGCTTGCGGCGATGATTACTCATGCAAGGACTACTGTGAGGCTGGCAACAGCTGCGATGGCGTGACCCAAGAGGACTGTGACGCGATGTGCAGCAACATCGACAAGCTGAACGACAAGGCCGATTGCGGCGGCGAGTTCGACGATGTGTTGAGCTGCGTCAAAGATAACGAAGACGAGATATGTGACGAAAACTCTAACGCCTGCGATGACGAAATGGGCAAGTGGGTTGGCTGTGGCATTGGCTACTGCATGACCCACTCCACCGAAGAGATCTGCGCCTCCGCTTGGGGTGAAGACAACTAATCACGTCGCCGCCGTGACCGCTTGTGAGCTTGCGTCGCTGCTTTTAGAGTGCGCCGGTGACCGAGCGCACTCAACCTTCCGTGTCTAGTTGGGCCGGCCTTGCTTGGAGTCTGCGGGCCGAGGCCGACCGTGCCAAGCTCTCCGCGCTCGGGCAGGCGCTGGGCACGCCCGTGGTGTTTCTCAAGGGCGCTTGGGCGGAGCCCGTGTTGTACGGCAACCGGGGTCTGCGTAGCGGGTGTGACCTAGATATCCTGGTACAGCCTGAATGCTTCGCAGCTTTTGCTCAGGCGTTGGTGGCCAAAGGTTATCGTCGTTGGGAGTTTCCTACGCATCCCGTCACGTGGGAGCAGGCTCGGGAATGGGCCTTTAGTGGGCCGCCAGGGCATTTGGACGTCGATCTGCACCGGGAGCTGCTCACGCCACCTTGGTATCGTTTGCCAACCGCAGCGCTGCTTATGCGCGCGCAATTCTACCAGGTACAGGGGGGGCCGAGCGTGTTGTCGCTTGCGCCTGAGGATCAGGTGTTGTTTTGCGCTGGCCACTACGCGAGCCACTGCTACCAGCTACCTAACAAGCACCTTGAGGACCTGGTGCGGCTGTGCCAGGTTCGCTCCATTGATTGGCAGAGGGCTCGCGCGCGGGCGCAGGAGGCGGGCCTGAGTGTGGCGTTGGCTTTTTTGGAGGCGGCGCTAGCGAGGCGCGAGGTGAAGGGGATGTTGCCGCCCGTGCAAGCGAGCCTTGGCGTTGCGTGGCGTCAGCGGTTGTTGGCGATGATGGTGCAACCGGGTGTTGCTGGGTTTACCCGGTCACGTCGCTTGCCGCGGCCCTGGGATGCGTTGGTGGTGAACACCCTAGCCTCCTCCAAGTCCACGGCCCTGCCGAAGTTCCTGGGAGATTACCTGAGGCTACGTGCGTTGGATCACCTGGCCCGAGGGCGCGAGGTCTTGGGTGTCTGAGGTCATGCCCCAGTGGTACGCGCTGGCGGTGCATGCGCGCCAGGAGAAAGCCGCGTCGCAGAGCCTGGGGGAGCGCGGACTTGAGGTTTTTTTGCCGGTGCGCATGGAGCGACGGGCCTGGAGCGACCGGGTGCAGACCGTCGAGTTGGCACTGTTTCCTGGTTACCTGTTTGTGCGCGTGGCGCTCACCCCAGCGGTGCGCACAGAGCTGCTGAAGGTTCATCAGGTGCTGGAGCTTGTTGGGCGCAAGCCTGGGGATGCCCGGATCGCTCAGTCGATTCCTGCTGAACAAATCGAGAGCCTGCAGCTACTGGTGGCCACGTCTAACAACCTCGACCCGACGTACCGCTTGGTCAAAGGGACGCCTGTGCGCGTCGTGAGTGGCCCGCTCAAAGGTATCACAGGCCTGGTGCTCACCGAGCCGGACGGTCGTCGCCGGCTGGTGGTGCAGATTGAGATTTTGGGCCGTGGTGTCTCGACCGCGCTGCCTGCCGAGTGTTTGGTAGAGGCGCCAGCGGGCTGAAATACTTGCCCCGCTTGGCTTTTCCCAGGGGCCGCAACCGAGTAGATTGCCGG
>JAKLEG010000070.1 GCA_022703175.1 Myxococcota bacterium
AACTGTACGATCTCAAGGCCGATCCGTTCGAACGCAAGGACCTCTCGCGCGAGCAACCCGAAGTGATGAAGGTGTTCCGCAAAGAGTTGGAGCGCAAGAAGAGCGAGCGGCTCAACCTGCAAGCGGGTCAAGCTGAGCTCACCGACGACACGGTCGAAGTGCTGCGCGCGATGGGCTACGTGCGCTAGCCGTGTCCCGCCATCAGATGCAGCGGATGTGCTTCCCCCTGAGCCGTGGTGCAGGCATCGCACGGGCAGAGCGAGCGTAAGACATCAAACGAGTAGATACCGGTGGTGTGGGCGCGTTGGTCGTCCTGCCAAACGATGTTCAACGCGTAGCTACCAACTTCTTGGATGTCGGTGATGCGCGGGTTGGCTACGGCAATGAAAGTCCAGCCGCTCTTGTGCCCTTGGCATTCGGCACATGGACAAAAACCGCGCAGATAGCCGAGCGGATAGGTACTCTGATGTGCGTCGCTCCAAGTTACCGTCAGCTCGCGCGCCAGGCTCTTCAATTCCACCGTGGCCGGAACCAAAAACTCCGTCATGATGCTCCACCTTAGGCGGCCGTTCGTCTGCGTACGCTTGCGCAGGGAACGTCGCCTCGGTGGGATGATGGCCTCTCGATGCGCAAGCGGCAAGCTATTGGCCTTCGGTCCCGAACTGTGCTTCTCTCAATAGCGTATGTCTCCAGTTGCAGAGCGGCAGACCACCGGCAGTCGACGCCGTTACGACACTGTGGCGTTGATGGGCGAGCTTCGACGCGAGCGGCGCACCGCGATCATTTTAGGGGTCGTGGGTGTTACCATTTTCGCCGGGCTCATCGCGCTGTTCCTGTTGTCCCGAGAGCAAGAATTGCCAACCACCAGCACGGGCGCAACTCAACCCGGGCCGAGCATGCCGGCGGTGGTGCATGAAACCACGGTCACAGCTCCTGTCGCCCAGCCGCCGCCCCCGCCTCCTCCGGTCGAACAGGAGCCGCCGCCCCCGCCTGCTCCGGCGGCGCTCAAGCTCATCGTGCCCAAGAAAGCTGTCATCACGCTAGATGGCAAAACCCTGGCGCGTAACAAAGACGACAAGTTGCAGCTTCCAGCGGGCGCCCACGACGTCAAAGTGAAGCTCGGCAAAAAGAACGCCCAGAGCACGGTCACGGTCGAGCCTGGTGGTATCTATGAATTGCGGTTAGACCCTAAGGCCAACAAGCTCACGTTGAAAAAACGCAAGTAGCGTCGTACGACCAGGGGTTGCGAGGGAGCTTCGCGATGAATTGGACACGACGGTTGTCGGTGTGTGTGTGGTTGGCCACACCAGCGTGCACGTCTGGAACGATCAACGCCGCGACAGCGAGTGATCCGGGACCGGGTGGACTTGCGGGCGATGTCACCCAGGCCTCCGACACGGGCCTCGGCGACCCAGGTGGTGTGGGCGATCCCAATCCCACCATCATTACCCCCAACCCCGATCTGGCGGCCCTGGGCGACAACACGGCGCTGGATTTGGGCAGTTATGGGTGTCGCGACCGCGTGTCCGAAGAAGCTCTCCACTGCGAGCTCATCACCGATTACAGTCGGCTCAACTACGACCCCTACCAACACCGGGTGTTGCTGTTTGGCGGTGGACATGCGGCCACCGGCCGCACCGACGTTGATGTCCTAAACCTGGAGACCCTCGCCTGGTCGAGCCTTTACCCGTCGATGACCTGCGATGAGGTCGCCGCGAACAACATCGACCCGCGCGGCTTTCACGTGGCCACTGGGCATCCGGCGGCGCGCCACACCTATGACCAGAGCGTGATCGTCGAGCTGGGAGGGGTGGGGCGGCTGTTGTTGATGAGCACCGAGGGGTTTGCGGGATACTGCCATCAGTACAATGCGCCGATGAACGGCATCCCGTCGTTGTCGCTAGCGGCCGGCAACATCACGTGGGCCTATGGGGCCGAGTTCGCAGCGCCCTGGTCTTACGCGGATGCGGCCGAGTTCGATCCCGTCTCTGGCATGGTCATCATGATCGGTTCCACTATCAACGCTGGCGAAGGTGGCATGTGGATCTTCAATCCCGAGACCTCGGCGGTCGTCACCTTCGTGGACAGCGTCGGCTATTTCGGCTTGTCGGCGAACCTGGTGTACTACCCGCCCAACGGCAACATGTATCTCTTCGCCGCGGGCCAAAACGATGTGCGTGAAGTGGTGCTCGATCGCAGCGATTGGTCGCGTACCACCTCTACGCTCTTGACGGTCACCGGGGACGTGCCCGCAAGCCCCACCGGCTTCGCCTACGACAGTCAAAACCAGGTGATCGGCGGCGGCATCAACAACAACCGCTTCTACACCTTCGACCCGATCGCGCGCGCCTGGCAGTCGGAGTTGATGGTGGTGGCCTCAAACGGCGCCACGCCCGGCGTCGTGTTGTTTCATGTCCTCGACTACGATGTCCTAGACAACGTCTACATCTTCATCGCTGATGGCAGCGACGGTCGGCGCACTTGGGCTTATCGTTATCGGCGTTAGCACGGCACCTTCGATTCCTGTTTGACAAAGCATACCCGTCGACGGAATCACAGGCCTTCAAGTACGGAGATCACCCCAATACCTATCGCAGCGGTCTATACAGACGCGGTCATCACGCCAAGCAACACTGCTGTCCTATCGAGTGAGCATGAGGCTGCACTTGGTGAGCTTTGCAGCATGGCGAGCGGGCGGACAGGCTCGGTCGACGTGGGGCTAAATTCAAGCACCCAAGGAAGCAGCCGAGTTGCTATCGGCCCTTTTTGCGGGGATGGCGCAGGTGCTGCGGGCAACGGCGGCGACGCAATAACGAGCTGAGCTACGTGGCTTTGGGCCGCCGCACCGCAAGGATGAGCGCACCATTCTCAAAGGATGGGCCGCCCACTACAAGCGTGCCGCCGGGGGCGATGGTGACCGTGGTCTTAAACTTTAGCTTCTCCACCGACAGCTCCAAGCGGAGCTTGCCATCGGCATCCATGGTTTCGGGGCGGATAACCATCCACTCTTTGTTGGGCAGCTGCATGCGGCCAGCGGTCGCCAACTCCAAGCTAAAAATCGCTTCGTCTTTCAGCGCGTAGCCGGTGAAGGACAGCTTGGCCAAGTGCTTCTTGAGGTCATCTAACTTCGAATCGACTGTCTTGTTGTTGTTGTGCGCGTGGATGACGCGGAGTTCTAGCTCCACGGGTGCCGCGCTCGCCGAGCGGGCCCAGGTGACAAGCGCCAACATCGCCACTGTAAAACAACCACGACTAAAGCTTTTCATCGGTGCTTGCGTCCCCGAGGTCGGTCTCGATCCAAATCAGGGTCGAGCCGCCTTCTTCGCTCCCTAACACCACTGCGGTGGCGCCGTCACCCACTTCGAGCGATTCGACGACAACGCTTGCGGTCGTGGGCCCTGTCAACTCGGGCACCACGCCGCGCCCGGCAAAGTAAACCACCGCTGGCGCCACAAGCATTCCCATCGCCGCCGCGGCCGCGAGGCCAGCTACGCGGCGACGATTCAGCAACAACAATTCGCTTGCGGCCCGCATGAACCGATCGAACCACGGCAATTCTTGCGTGGCTTCAATGCGTGCATGAATGCGCTCCAAGGCCCACAGCGGCTCCACCTCACCTACGGCCTTGTCCACCAGGGTGCGAAGAGCTGCGCCATTCTTGCGCCATGCATCCACTTGGGCGGCGCAGGTTTGACAATGCTTCAAGTGCTCGCGGGCCTGCTCGGCGCGCGGGTCCAACTCGTCGTCTAGCCACAACATGAGCCAGGTCTTGGGGAAGTTACAGTCTGTCATCGCGACCCCTCCGACCCGACATGCTCATGCGTGGGTTCTCCCACCGTAAGCTTTGCTTGCATGCCTTTGCGGGCATGAAACAACCGGCTCATCACCGTCCCCTTTTTGATTTTCAGGGCGTGGGCGATCTCTTCGTAACTTAAGCCTTCCACCTCACGCAGTAGGATCACCGCGCGATGGATCTCGGGCAGGTCTTTGAAAGCGCCCCGCAGTTGTTCGGAGAGCTCGCGGCGTTCGGCCGACTCGGTGGGGTTGGTTTCGTCGTAGCGGGGCCACAGCTCGTTGCCCCCCGCCAACACATCTCGTGCTTCTTCTTCGGAGAGGTCGGCCCGGCGCTCACGGCGCCGTTTGCGGATCGCGTCGATGCTCAGGTTGACGACGATGCGGTAAAGCCAGGTGTAAAACGCCGACGAGCCTTCAAAATCGCGCAAACGGGCATGCACCCGGGCAAAGGCGTCCTGCGTGACATCCTGGGCGTCATCGTTATTGCGCAACAGACCATAGGCGACTCGTAGCGCCCGCCGGTAATGCCGGGTGACCAGCTCAGAAAAAGCGATTTCGTCGCCCTTCTTTGCCCGTTCTACGAGGACCTGGTCGGTGAGCGGGTCGCTCATCCCACAACCTTTTGCCGCACTGCCCATCAAAAGCCACTGCGAGCGCGGCGCATCCGCGCTAAATACCCAGAAAGTTTGAGCAATATCAAGGAGATTTACCCGTTCGACGGGGCTTTGAGGGAGCCTAGCGGCGGATTTCACCCACCTACGCGACGCGTTAAGAGCGAGGGGCATTTCCAGGGTGACGCCGTAGTCCATCGTAAAACCGGCTCCTTATGAGGAGAGACGGGCAAGCGGCGATGGCTATTCAGCTATTTCTTGCCGTTCACCAATTGCCCAAGCTCTTTGGAGCGCTCGGTGGCGGCTACCACCGCATTGATGAGCGTGGTGCGCAGCCCACCTTCTTCCAGGGTGTGCAGGCCGGCAATTGCCGTGCCGCCAGGGCTCGTGACTTGGTCTTTTAGCACTCCCGGGTGTTGTCCGGTTTCAAGGAGCAGCTTGGCCGAGCCCAGCACTGTTTGCGCGGCCAGCGCTTGGGCTTGGTAGCGTGGTAATCCCACCCGCACGCCTGCGTCTGACAGAGCCTCGATAATGAGCATGACGTAGGCCGGGCCGCTGCCGGAGAGCGCGGTCACGGCATCCAAGAGCGACTCTTCGACCTGCACCACGTAGCCCACCGCTTCGAAGATAGTGTGCACGCGCTTAAGATCTTCGTCGGTGACTTCGAGGCCGGCCGCAAAACCTGTGGCACCTGCACCCACGATCACGCAGGTGTTGGGCATCGTGCGCACCAGGTGGGTGCCGGGACGCAGCTTGGCGGCAAGGGTCTCCATCGATACGCCGGCAGCGATCGAAATGACGAGGGTGTGGGAGGGGAGCGGTTGCGCGATCTCCTGCACCAAGCGGTCCAGGATTTGTGGCTTCACCGCCAAGATTACGATGTCGGCGTTTTGCACCGCTAGCACATTGGAAACCACCGACTCAACGCTGTACTCCCGGCGAAACATCTCCAGCCGATCGATGCGTGGGTCGGTCACAATGACCTGGGCCGGCTCTACCACGCCCGCGCGCAGAAGTCCGCGCACCAAGGCCTCCCCCATGTTTCCTGCGCCCAACACCGCCAGTCTAAGTCCCTTCAGTGGCATTCGCGATCCTCATAGTTCTAGGAGGTTAGGTACATCGCCTAGCCCCACATGCTTGTTACACAAAACGGCAGTCGACCTGTTGTAGGGCGCTGCCAGTAAACAACGATGAGCAGGGAGCGGGTCGAGCTAAACAGTCTCGTATGGATCGTGCTTTGCGCGATCCTGTTTAGTTCGTGCTCGGGGTCTTTTTGCGCAGCTGCTTGAGGGCATGGCGCACCAGGTGCTGGATACGTTGGTTGGCCGGGTCAGCCTCGACTTTTTCGAGGGCCGGTACCACGGCCACATCGCCCAACTCGCCCATCGCCATCACGGCGTTGCCGCGTACATAGACATCTTCGTCGTCCAACGCTGCAACCAGCACCGCCTTGGCTTCGTCGCCGCCCACCACGCCCAAAAGCTTCAGTGCCTTGGTGCGCTCATGCTTGTTGGGGTTGGCTTTGGCGTCCTTGATGAATTGCGGTACCGGTAAGAACTGGCGCAGCTCACGTAGCGCCGTGCGGGTTTCGTTGCGCACGCTATCAGCTTCGATGTCGCGCTCGTAGACCTTCAGAATCAGCGCCGCCGCTTCAGGGGTGGCCATGGCGTGTAACATGGCCACCGCACCGCGACGCACGCTGGCATCCCGGTGGCTAAGCGCGTTGTCCAACAGCTTCATCGCATCGGCGGGGGGCTGCTTCTTCACTGCATCACTTGCGACTTTGAAAATGTCGTCGGTGTCACCCAGGGCGCGGATGAGCACCTGCTCGATTTGCGGCACTGGCTCTTCCAGTAGGTAAAGCAGCGCGCACTTGCGCACTACGTTGTCGTCGGAGCCAAAGGTGGCGATGGCGTAGGGCAGTGCCTCATCGCGGTTGAACTCGGCCAAGGCCCGCAGGGCTTCGTCGCGCACAAAGGGATCGGTGTCGGTGGCGACGCGTTTGATGATGTGCGAGATGGCCCGAGGATCGCCGTAGTTGCCTAAGGCATTGGCGGCAGCCGCGCGCACTGTGTAGTCCTCATCGTTACTCATCGCGGCAACGAGCGGTTCGAACACCCGTTCATCGTTACTGCGGCCTAAGAACACCGCGGCCTGGAGTCGCACCTTGTACGACTTGTCGGCCTTTAGCGTGTCGATCAGGCGCTTCAAATAGGTATCGGCCTGCGTCGCGCCGTTGTTTGGGGTAGCGGCATCAGGCTCGGCGGCTGTGGGTGTTTGCGCCCATAGCACCACCGGAACAAGGCATACGGCCAGCACGCTCGCAAGTTGGGGCACGGTGTCTCTGCGTAGTGTCATCGCCACCACGCCTCCTCTATATTTAGGCTAACCAGCCGCGCACGCGGCCAAAGCACACCTGGGCGTAACACAAGGGCTATGGCGGAGCAATGGCGCCATCGAGGTCATTGACCGACCTACCGGCCCGGGCTATGTGGCCGTTTCTTGTGGGAGTGTCGCCCACATCGCAAGGATAGGACCCGAGGAGGGTTTCATGCGCAATTGGCTGATCGTGGCGTTCGCCGTTTCGTCTCTGTTTGCCTGCAGCAAGCCAACCGACCCCGCCAAGGCGGACTATTGGCTCGATAAGCTTGAGAACAAGCACGAGCGCGTGGATGCCATCAAAGAGCTGGGCAAAATCGGCGACAAGGTGGCCGCGCCCGAGCTCGTGAAGCTGTTGAACACCGAAGGCGACTGGCAGCCCGAAGCCGCGTACTCGCTGGGCCAGTTGAACGACCCGAGCGTCATTCCCGATCTGGTCAAAGCCATCGACTACTCGGTGGGGCCGGGGAACGACAAAAAGACCCGCACTCGGAATCGCACCAACGCCAACATTTGTAAGGCGTTGGGCATGCTCAAGGCCAAAGATGCCGCGAAGGATATTCTAAAACTGAAGGACTCCTCGGAGCCTACCGTGCGCGAGGCCGCCATTCGCGGTTTGGGTCAAATCAATAATCCGGATGCGACGCCGGTGTTGATGGACATCGCGTTGAATGACCGCGAACCCTACCTGCGCAAGGTCGCGATTGAAGCTTTGGGTGACATGGCCGATCCGCGGGGCATTCCCACGCTCGTTAAAGCGCTGTTCGTCGAGGTGCCAGGCATCAGCTTTTACAACGAAGCGCGTCTGTCACTCATTCAGATGGGCCTCGCCACTGTTCCAGCGTTGGTTTCGACGATGAAGCACGAAAACAAAGAGGTGGAGAAGATCACCTTCAGCGATGGTCGCGGCTTGGGTGAAGGCACGGTCGAAGGCAAAACCAGCTCGGTGTTGGGTTATCTCAAAGCCAAAGAAGCCGAAGGCATGATGGTCGAGGCGCTGGAGAAGCTGTGGAAGCAGTTCAAAGCGCGCGATGACTCGAAGCCGCTGTTCGCGAGCGTTCCGGGCGCCATCATCGAAATCACGTATGCATTGGGCAACTTGGGTACGCCTGCGGCCGTGAAGGCCGTGTTGCCAGTGGCGCTCGACCCTGAGCAAGTCACGCGCGTACCGGCTACCGAAGCGCTCACGCAAATCGGCGATCGTTCAGTCGTGAAGCCGCTGATGGAATCGCTGAAGAAGGGTGGCTCGTTGGATGCGCGTCGCGCGGTGCTCGTGGCCGTGACACGTTTGGGCGAAGGCGACGACCTCGAAGCCTACGACGCCTTGGGCAAGCTGGGCGACAAGGATGTACCGAGGGAATACATGGCGCAGATGGTAGGCGAAGAGCGCGCTCGGCTGGTGGCCGCCAAGACCTGCAAGAAGGACGTCACCTGCTGGCGGCAAATGCTCACCGATCCGGATGCTCGCGTGCGCGACAAAGCGGCGTGGGAGTTGGGTTGGATCGGTGCCAAAGAAGTCTTGGACGATCTGCTCAAGGCCGCCAAGGATGCCGATCCGACCGTGCGCATGGCTGGCGTGTTGTCGATGCGCCGCGTCAATGACGCCGACCTGACCAAGCTTTGGCCGTTGTATGAGGAGTGGACCAAGAAATTGGATTACCAGGGCGCCAACCTTGAGTTGCGCCGCTACATCGCTTTCCTGCAAAGCCAAAAGAAGAAGTAGTCCCCGTGTCGATCGTCGGCGCCATCGAGTCCTCCTTGATGGCGCTCTTTCCTTGTCGGTGCGCTGGTTGTGCCCGGCTGCTCATGCGTCGACCGCCGTTGGGTTTGTGTCCAGCTTGCACCGAGGTGCTAGAGCCGAACCTGGGGTCACGTTGTTTGCGCTGTGATCTGCCCAGTGGTGAGCCGTTGTGCTTGGATTGCGCCGCGGATCCCAAAGCCTTCGACCGACTGCGTGCGCCGTTTTTGTATGGTGGGCCGATCGTGGAGCTTGTGCATCGGATGAAGTTTTCTGCGCGTGAGGACTTGGCGGCCGCAGTGGGCGAGGCGTTGGCCAAGGACTTGTCGGCGCGGGCGCTGGCCGTGGGAGCACAAGCCATCACCGCGGTGCCGCTCGGACACAGGCGGCGTTTTATCCGGGGCTACAATCAAAGTGCCATCATCGCGCGTCAACTCGCCAAATCGTGGGAGCTGCCATACCGCGTGACACTCAAGCGTGTGCGCAACACGCAGGCGCAAAGTGAGCTCGGTCTCGCCGCGCGGCGTCAAAACGTGCGCGCCGCCTTTGTGGCAACGGGCCCGGTGTGTGGGCGTATCCTACTTGTCGACGACGTGGTGACCTCGGGTGAGACTCTCTCCGCTGCTGCTTACGCACTGCGTCAGGCGGGCGCTAGCGAGGTTTTCGCGCTAGCTTTGGCACGCGCCCCGAGGCCCGAATAGGGTCCAAAATCATCTCAACTTCGCTCGCTAGGCCTTTGTGTTTCCAAAGCATTTTGTCGCGACGAAGGGTTGACAGGTGCCGATACAGGATCTTAGGGTGCGCCCGATTTGGGGGTACCCCTAGGCGTTAGGGCAGATGAATCCACCGGGTGGCCGGGGCGTCTGCGTAGTTAGGTTTATGAAGAGCGCTCGAACGTGGCGCGTGGAGATGACGATGAAGATGAAATGGCTACAGCTTATGGCAGTCGTGTCGAGCCTCGCGGTGGCAAATTGCGGCGGCCGGAATTCCGGTTCGTCCAATGGCGACAGCGATGGCGGTGACTCAGTTGCCAGCACCTGCACGCGCAACGAAGATTGCCGCTCAGGCATCTGTGAAGGTGGTTTCTGCGCCGAGGCCACCGTGTGCAAGAAGCACTCGGATTGCAACGCCGGCCAATACTGCCATTTCCCCTCGGCTCCGAACCCCTGGGTTACCAACACCGAAGGTAGCTGCAGCGGCGCCTGCACCAACGACGCCTCGTGCGGCATCGTCGGCCAAACCTGCGTGAGCGGTCGTTGTTACACCAACCTGGATTGCAACCCGGCCAGCAATTCCAGCGACTGCCCTCCGGGCGAAGTCTGCAATCAGCAGAGTCGCACCTGCGGTGCACCGCCCTCCACCTGCTATTTCAATGAGCAATGCCCGGCCAATTGGCAGTGCAACACCGACCACAAGTGCATCGACCCAGACAACCTCGCCACCTGCACCACCAACGCCAACTGTGATGGCACCACCGGCTGCCCCACGGGTGCTTGCGAGTGTTTCGATGGCTCCTGCCGCGTCGCTGGTAGCTGCAGCCCTGCCACCGAGTACACCTCGCAAAGCTGCGGCTCGGGCAAGTACTGTGCTGGCAACCGCTGCCAAACGGCGACGGCTTGCGCCATTGATTCCACGCATCCGACTGGGCATGAATGGTGTCTGCCTTACGGACTCGTTTGCAAGAACAATTTCTGTATCAATCCGCCGCCCTGCGGCGCCAACAACTCCTGCACCACCTACGGCACCGATTGGAACTGCCACACCAATACAACGCCCGCTACCTGCTCACCCGGCAACGAGTGCTACCAGAATTCCCAATGCCCGACCGGCAAGTACTGCGATACGGTTCTCGGTCAGTGCAAAGATGGCTGCCGTGACAATGCCGACTGCCAAGCGAGTTGCCCGGGCTCATCGGTGATGTGCGGTGGTACCTGCTCCACCGATACCGGCTGCGACTACTGTCAATCCAACCACACCTGCGGCACGACGCAGGGCGCTGGTGCGTGCGCTGCTACGAGCGAATGTGGGGGCGGTGAGGTTTGCGTTTCTGTTGACCCGAACACGGCACTCGAGTGCGCGATGGGCGTCGGCATGAACTGCGCGTTGAGCTGTCACCAAACTTGCGACTTGATCTTCGACCGGATCATTCCGATGTGTGCGGACGGCGAGAAATGTGGTGGAGACAGCATCATGAATGCCTTGCTCAACCAAGCCTTGGGTGCTCTCATAAGCGGCACCAAGCCTACGGCGTCTGTTTGCTATCCGGAGACCACGTCAAATCCGTAGATATGTCGAGTTCGCCTGGGTGGGAGGTGCAAATCTCCCACCCAGCCTTGACATCCACAACTGACAGACAGTCAACACGACATGGACCCTCACACGCGCTTTTCGTTGTAGCGGATCCAGGCACGTGCAGGATGATACTGCGAGGGTCCGCTTGTAGCTTGAAAATCCGCGCGAAGTGCCTTCGGAGGCGACCCGCTCAACTTCAATCCACGATGTTTCCGAATCCGAGCGCAGTGCTAGTGACCTTGCGTACGTAGCTAGCTGCCAGGCCGTTGAATCCACCATTGAAGACATAGACTGACGAACCGTAGTCAGTCGTAGCGGCAACGTCATCGAAGCCATCGCCGTTCACGTCGCCTATGCACGCTGTAACGAACCCCAGGATCGCTGTGGGGTGAGGATCGGGGTGGGGCGGCGATGCAGCGCGCAGTGGCGCCGCGAGTTCTTCGCCCTGGTATGTGTAGAGGGCGCCCTGATCCTGAACCGTTGCGGCATCATACAGTGGCGCGGCGATCACGAGGTCTGCTCGGCCGTCGGCTGTGAGGCGTTGGGACATGCGGACGACACCGCTGAATCCACTCAAGCCAGTTTGATTGTCGGGGTTTCCTATGACGTAGGCAGCCTCGAGACCATGCACTGTGCCACGAAAGATTCGAATACCACCCTTACCGCCCGGGCCAAATTCCGCCAAGGCACTGCCGACGGCCAGATCTGCCCAACCGTCCCCATCGAAGTCAGCTGGTGCCGCAATATTTACGCCGAAGCCAAGGACGTCGATGCCAGGCGAATCCCACAGGTATTCTGGCTCAGAGCGTACCATGAGAATCGCGTCGCCCCGGAAAAGGATGACCCGCGACACACTCGCCGTTTCTGAAGCGACGGTGGTTCGCATAGGCAATACGAGATCTGAGCACCCGTCGTTGTCTAGATCTCCTCCAACGATGCCCAAGTTGCCATCGGCAGACCAACCCAGAATGCCGCCCGGGATCGGAATCGGGCTCGTGAGTGTGGCGCCCGGCACCTCGGATAAACCGTTGGCGTAGCCCGTGATAACGTAAACCGCGCCCTCGGAGGTCTTCGTGGCGCTGTATCCTTTCGCGCTGACGGCCACATCAGCAAAACCGTCGCCGTTGGTATCGCCAACGCGAGCAACGCCATCGCCAAAGTGGAAGGCATAAGACCGTATCGGTGCCCGAATCGATGTACTGCTCACGAGCCCGGCCCCAGAACCAAGATAGAGGTATGCGCGGCCAGCCTGTTCTGCGTCGTCAGTAAATGCAGACGCCCCCACAACCACATCACCGTAGCCATCGGCGTTTACGTCACCAACGGCGGCAAGGCCGCTTGCGAAGTTCGTATTGCTCGGACCCACAAGAGTCTGTGATGCGACCTCGGCCACACCGTTTGCGGAGCCATTGTGAACGTAAAATCGGTTTGCTCGCTGCCCAACTAGAAGGTCCGCATACCCATCCCCATTAAAATCCTTCTCCTCCCGCCCGACGTTCACATAGCGCACCGCCGACCACGCCGAGCAGGTGCCTACCCGGTCGCAGGCCTTGACCCGCCAGAAGTAGCGGCGGCCCACCGGTTGGACGGTGCTGACGGGCAACGCCGTACCAGGTTGGTAGCTGGTGTCGGTGGTGGAGGTGGTGATTTCGGGTGAAGCAAAGGCACAGCTTTGGAAGCCGGTCACAGGGCAGCTGTCGTCTGCTTGGAGCGTGTACGTAATTGGCTGAGCGCCACCGGCAACGGCTGCCCAGCGGAATCGGGGCTTTAGGTTGTTTTGCACATGGACGCTCCCGGTGTAGCCACCGTTGGTGGGCTGCAGAGGTGTGGGCACCACCGGGGTGTCTGAGCAAACGTTGCTGATGCAGTTGCCTCCTAGGATGCAATCGGCGGTCTCGTTACAGCTTTCGCCGATGAGGCTTTGGCAGCTGCGGTTGCCGGAGCAAACATGGGCGCCATCGCACTCGTTACGTGGGTCAAAGCCTTCAGGGATGGCGAGACATTCGCCCGTGCTGCCGCCTGTGTCGGCGCTAGCGCACGATTCGCAGCTGCCGGTGCAGCTGCTGTTGCAACAGATGTTACTTACGCAATGCAGGCTTGAGCAGTCGTTGTCGGCCAAGCAGCTATCGCCGTCGATTGCACCCGAGGCGCAGCTAGGGCCGCCGCTACAGCCAAACGGGGCCAGGCACTCTGAGTCGGGGTCTTCGCCTTCGGCAAAATTGCGGCACAGGCCCGGGGTGGGGTCGTCGTCTCCGAAAGCGCACGCCATGCAGGTGTTATCACAGGCCGACTCACAGCAGACGCCATCTACGCAATGTTCTGTTGCGCACGCGAGGTCGGTGCTGCATTCGGCGCCTTGGGCAAGGCCGTTGTCGCAACCGCCGTTGCCGTTGCAGCCACGCGCCGAACCACATTCACTGTTGGGATCATTGCCGGCCGGGATGTTGGCGCAGGTGCCGTCGTGGTCGCCGGTGAGGGCCTGAGTGCAGGCTTGGCACTCGCCGTCGCAGCTTTCGTTGCAGCAAATGCCATCGGCACAGAAACCGCTGCTGCACTGAATACCATCACCACAAGGAGAACCAAGACCTGCCAGGTGACGGCAGGCGGCGCCATCGCAATACCAGCCATCGGGACACAACTCGCCATTGTTGCAGGCACTGGCGAACGGCACACAGACGCCATCGTTGCAGGCTTCATGGGCGGCGCATTCCTCCGTACTGCTACACACCACCAAGCAGGCGAAATCCACGCAAACTTGGCCTCCGGGACATTTGATTCCTTGGGAATCATCGCAGGTGGGGCCATTTTCAGGGGCACCGGCAAAACACGCCGAAAGAGCGCAAGCGCAACCCAAAGACAACAATACTGGTTTCATTTTGGACTCCTCAAAATTGTGAGATGGTCCACTGCTATTCAAGTTGTGTGCCGGAATTCTTTTCAATGAAAACAGGCACTTGGAAATCGCCGCCCTGTGCCGTGTCTCATTTTGGGACGCCCATGTAGCAAATTGGGACAGGCGCTGGCAACGCCCGTATCAAATGAGGCTGTGGTGCCCGCGACCGCGTTCGTGGGTGCACGTTGCGGCGGCTTTGAGATCGAGTGCCGCTCGCAGCTTGCTCCCCATTTGTCTCTGCGATAGCTACCCAGGCGATGGTGACCGAGAAGCTCCTGAGCCACATCACCTACTACCAGCTGGGTGCCGTCGTGCTGATGACTGCGTTGGCGGCGGTCTTTTGGTCAGCGGCCGCATTAGCAATCGGCGTCGGTGGTCTCTTAATGGCTGGCAACTTTTGGCTCGTTTACACGTTTGCTGGCAAGGCGTTCAAAGGTGCGCGTCCGAAAGTCGCGTATGCGCTGCTGTATGGTGTGAAGCTTTTGGCTGTTATGGGGGCCATGGCGTTGGCGTTGATGGTGTTTCATCTCGATGCCCTTGGCTTTGCGGTAGGAATGTCTAGTTTGTTCGTCGGCATTGGCTTGGCCACCGCGCATCAGGCGCTGGCACCGGCTCAAGCAACGGCTGACCTGCGATAGGTGAGTGATGGGACACGGGATCACGTGGTTGTCATTTTTGCCGGGTTACCAGCAAATTGAGCTGTATTTGCGGGAGGTTACCCACAACACCTCACTGTTTGGCAACGCCGTGGTTATCCAACACGTGGTGGCGGCGCTTCTGGTGGTGTTATTGATCTCGCTCATGGGGCTCAAGGCCGGTCGGGATATTCGCCGCGCGGGTCCGGGAGCGGTGGTGCCACCACCTGAGCCTTCGGTGCGCAATTTCCTCGAAGTGGTATTGGAGTGGCTGTACAAGCAGGCGCACCAGATCATCGGCAAAGAGGCGCCGCGCTACTTCCCTGTCATCGGCACGCTGGCCTTGTTCATCTTTTTCAGCAACGTGCTGGGGCTCGTGCCTGGCTTTGCTCCCCCCACCGACAATTGGAACACCAGCGCCGCTTGCTCGGTGTTTGTCTTCCTCTATTACAATTTCCACGGCTTGCGGGCACACGGCATGGGGCATATCGCGCATTTGGCCAATCCGGCGGGAACTTGGTGGGGTTGGTTCTTGGCGCCGTTGATGTTCCCTATTGAGGTGGTGAGCCACATTGCGCGGCCCTTCTCAATGATGGTTCGTCTGTCCGCCAACATGATGGGCGATCACGCGGTGGTGGCGGCGTTTGTTGGCTTGGTGCCGATTTTGGTGCCGCTGCCATTTCTGCTTTTGGGTTTGATCGTCTGCGTGGTGCAGACGTTGGTGTTTGTGTTGTTGACCATGATCTACATCGGCTTGTCCGTGGCAGATTCACACCACGACGAGTCAGCGCACGCCGAAGGTGAGGCGCACGCACACGCGTAACTTCGCCGCACGAACCAAGCGCGTACGGGCCTGGCACAGGATGGGAGTAGAGAGAAGAGGAGTGCCCAAACGCGTTTGCAAGTGTTGGCATTTCGTAAAAAGAGGCTGGAGTAAGCGATGAAGAAACTGATGCAAGGGGTGTTGACGTTGTTGGCCGTGTTGTTGCCCGCGGCCGTGGCAATGGCGCAAGAAGCCGGTGCGGCGCATGCAGCGGCAGCAGCCGGGGATAGCAAGGGCCTGATGGCATTGGCCATCGCGCTCGGCATTGGCATCGCGGCATTTGGCGGTGCGTTGAGCCAGAGCCGTGCGGCCGCGGCAGCCCTCGAAGGCATCTCGCGCAACCCGAATGCTTCCGACAAGGTGTTTGTGCCCATGATCTTGGGTTTGGCCTTCATCGAATCCCTGGTGCTGTTCACCTGGGTGCTGATGTTCTTGATGTTGGGCAAGCTGTAGTCAACCGACCCATAGCGTTGAATGCCATGCCCTCACCGGCTCCCAGTCGGTTGAGGGCATTGTGCTATCTGAGCCGCCCCATCTAGAAGCTCCAGCCGAGCACAGCCGTGCCGCCACGGCTTGCACCGCCGGTGCTCATTGGACTTACGCCAATTGTGGTGGGCAGCCACGTACTCTGGGCTTGGGCAGCGGTTTCTCCGGGCTCCGACTCCAGGACTTTGTAGGCACGTGCGCGAGCGGCGTGACCTTTTGCGCGCAGGAGGCTTCCAAGCATGAACGAGCCTACCCCCACCCCCCCTACAAGCGCGCTGAGACTCTGCCTGGACCTGCACTCCTCGACGCCGTCGCACTTATTCGCAAGGAGCCACGCGATCGCCAGGCCCGACACCCCCCCAATTGCCAAAAACGGCACTGACCAGCCGCGCCGGGTGCTGCCAATATCGTCGAGAGTGCCTTGGGCCGCCATCGCTTGGCAGGCTGTTTTGACGCCCTCTTTGCACCCATCGATCTCAAGATTGTAGGCAATGGCCCGCTTGAGGCCAGAGCCCTGTTGCCTGAGTGAGTTGGTATGAGCGACGAACTCGGCGCAGCTAGCGGTTTCTCCGTGCTGACACTCGTCGGCGAGCAGTCTGCCGAGGGCGTAAGGATGGGTCGGCCTTGGTTGGGGCGCGACAACGGCATTGGCAGGTTTTGGGCTCGGCGCGCGGTGGCTGCTACCGCCAAACAGGTTCGCTATGAGTATGGGCAGCGAACGCAACAGCGCGCGGGCATCGCCGCCTACGAACTCGGCGCTACGCAACTCCACCCGCACGGTGCGCACGTTCATCACTTTGGCGGTGGTGGCCCATTCGTCGCCGGAACGGGCGAGTTTCACCACCAGCAGTTTGTCGACGTCCAACGCGCCACCAATCTCAGCGAAACAGGAGGCGGCATCGCAACGCACCAAGTCCTTTTGTTTCTCTAACGAGAGTAGCGCGGCCAAATCGTCTTGGCCGATCACGTCGTAGCCACCTTGGTTTTGTACTGCCGCCAGCAGGTAGTCGTTGATGAGCTCGGGCACCTGGGCGCGCAGTGCCGTCTCCATTTGCACTGGAAGCACGGCTAAGCGCACGGCGCTGGATGCGGTGATGATTCGGGGGAAGCACAGAAGGGCTACAAGAGGCAGAGCAGCGATGAGCTTCATGGCGCGACCTCGTGGTGGACGCACGCAGAGTCGACTCGCGTGCGGCTTTATGGCGGATGGAGCGTTGATGTTCACGGCCGGCACCAATGCAGGCGACGTGCCAAAGCTAACTTATTGAAAAATAAGACGATTATTTTCTATAGCTAAGAAAGTGTCGCAATTTGGAACGGGTAAGTGTCGCAATTTGGGACAATTCAGTAGCTCAGATAGCCAACCGAGCTAATCCGGGCACAAACTGCGCGCCTGATCTGACGCCGACGGTGTAGCCCGAGCTGCCAATGATGATGACAACGTCGCCAACGTTGCCGTTTAAATCCGACGGTCAACCTTGCAGGAACCCTATCGGCCGGCATGGTTCGGGGCGGGGTTTGAGAACGCATGCATGCTCACTCTTGCGAAGAAGACGGCCACCCTTGCCATCTCCACGTCTGCGCTGCCCAGAAATCGAGACACCTTTGTCTCTGGTAACTACTTGAATATTTTAAATTTTGTCGTTGGCACAACGTTTGCTTTGGCATCATCACCGGGCCATGTGGCTCGCCAAACCTTGGAGTTGCCAATGAAATTCTGCACCACGACCCATCTCGCCTCGGTATTTTTTGTCGATTCCCACGACCTTTGACCCCTCTGGCCTAAAGTTTCTCACGAGCATTGACCCCCCTGCACCTGGAGTTTCCCAGGAGCATTGACCCCTCTGCGTGACCTGAACCCATGACGCTGCCAAC
>JAKLEG010000700.1 GCA_022703175.1 Myxococcota bacterium
TCGCGGCTTTGCCGATGTACAGGACGCGGCTCGGGTGGTCAGTCTCGACGAGATCAAGGCCGAAGACTGGACGCTGAACATCTCGCGCTATGTCCTGCCGCCATTGCAAGAAGACATCCCACCGCTGCCCGATGCCATCGCGGCATTTAAGGACGCGCTCACCCGCTGCCGTAAAGCCGAAGAACGGCTCGCGCAGGTCATGACTGAAGGGAGATGGCTGCGATGAGTTGGGACAGCCCATTCAAAGACAACAAGATCTTTACTGAAGAACTGGCTAATGCTGCGCGTGCTCGACTGAAGGAAAAATTTGCCCAGATGGAACAAGAGAAAGCTCGTAGCACCAAACGCATCAGCCAACAAGAACTCGAAAGCTACCTGTGGGGTGCCGCCGTACTGCTGCGCGGTCTCATCGACGCGGGTGACTACAAGCAGTTCATCTTCCCGCTTCTGTTCTACAAGCGCGTGTCGGATGTGTGGGAGGAGGAATACCAAGCGGCTTTGGCCAACTCAGGCGGCGACCTCTCCTACGCGCAGTTCGCCGAGAACCACCGTTTCCAGATTCCCGAGGGCGCGCACTGGAACGATGTTCGCCAGGCACCCAAGAACGTAGGCGCCGCCATCCAGAAAGCCATGCGCGCCATCGAAAGCGCCAACCCGGATCTGCTCGACGGCATCTTCGGTGACGCGCCCTGGACCAACCGCGAGCGTCTGCCCGACGAAACGCTGAAAAACCTGATCGAGCACTTCTCGACGCAGACGCTCTCGGTAGCCAACGTCCCCGAGGACGAGTTGGGCAACGCCTACGAGTACCTGATCAAGAAGTTCGCGGACGATTCCGGCCACACGGCTGCCGAGTTCTACACCAACCGCACCGTCGTCCACTTGATGACGCAACTTCTTGCACCTCAGGCCGGCGAGTCCATCTACGACCCCACCTGCGGTACCGGCGGCATGCTGATCTCGGCCTTGGACGAAGTGAAGCGCTCGGGCGGCGAGTACCGCACGCTCAAGCTCTACGGGCAGGAGCGCAACCTCATCACCTCATCCATCGCTCGCATGAACCTGTTCCTGCACGGCGTGGAGGACTTCGAAATCATCCGGGGTGACACTCTGGCCGAACCCAAGCACATCGAAGGCGACCGCCTGCGCCAGTTCGACGTGATCCTGGCCAACCCGCCGTACTCCATCAAGCAATGGAATCGCGAGGCCTGGAGCAGCGACAAGTGGGGGCGCAACTCACTGGGGACGCCACCGCAGGGGCGTGCCGACTACGCCTTTCAGCAACACATCCTGACCAGCCTCACCGCCAAGGGGCGGTGTGCCGTGCTCTGGCCGCACGGCGTGCTGTTCCGTAACGAGGAGCAGGCGATGCGCGCCAAGATGGTCGAGCAAGACTGGGTCGAGGCGGTCATCGGCCTGGGTCCCAACCTGTTCTACAACTCCCCGATGGAGTCGTGCATCGTCATCTGCAACCGCAAGAAAACGGCTGCGCGCAAGGGTAAGGTGATCTTCATCGACGCGGTGAACGAGGTGACCCGCGAGCGCGCGCAGAGTTTTCTGAAGCCCGAGCATCAACAGCGCATCCTGACCGCCTACAAGACCTTTGCGGACGTGCCCGGTTTCGCCAAGGTCGCCACCCTGGCCGAAATCGGCGCCAATGCCGGCAACCTGTCGATCCCGATGTACGTGAAGCGCATTGCCGCCGCCATCGCCACCGACAGCAATGGTGACGCGGTATCGCTGCGCTCTGCCTGGGGCCAATGGCAAACCGATGGCCGCGCGTTCTGGCAACAGATGGACGCACTGGTGGAAACGCTGGATGGACTGATTACGGAGGACATCGAGCGTGTCTGATAACAAAAAATTGAAACCTGGTTGGAAGGTCTGGCGCTTCGAGCAGATGGCGACAAACGTCAATGTCCGTATCGACAACCCATCCGAATCCGGTATGGAGCACTACATCGGCCTAGAGCATCTCGATGCGGACTCGCTCAAGATTCGTCGCTGGGGTACGCCCAGCGATGTCGAAGCGACCAAACTTATGTTCAAGACGGGCGACATCATTTTCGGGCGACGCCGGGCCTATCAGCGCAAACTCGGTGTCGCCGAGTTCGATGGCATCTGTTCGGCACATGCCATGGTGCTGCGAGCCAAGCCTGACGTTGTGATTCCAGAATTTCTCCCGTTCTTCATGCAGAGCGATATCTTCATGAACCGCGCAGTAGAAATTTCCGTAGGTTCGCTGTCGCCTACGATTAACTGGAAAACGATGGCTGTACAGGAGTTTGCGCTGCCACCAATTGAAGAGCAACTCCGCATAGTAGGGTTGTTGCGTGAGATTGAGAGCAACTCCGACGAATTGATATCCCTCGTGGAAAGGTGCTCCTCACTGATAGACGCCATCTTTCAGTACTACGTATGGAGTGACGAATCTCTAACTCAAAAGCCGATCAGTCAGATTGCAGAGATAAACCCAAAGGTTTCCTCCCTCACCGAAGATGATCCGTTTATTCCGATGGAAGCGGTCGATCCTTGGACACAACTGATTGACCCATCCAGAATTGAAATGAAGGGTCAAAGAGGTGGTGTCAGAGCCCAAGGTGGAGACATCTTGATGGCAAGAATTACGCCTTGCCTGGAAAACGGAAAGATTGCGCAGGTTCCCGTTTCAATAAAGAAATGTGGTGGCTCGACAGAGTTTATTGTTTTCCGCGCAAAAGATGGAACAGACCA
>JAKLEG010000701.1 GCA_022703175.1 Myxococcota bacterium
CCTTCAAAATGGAGTTGCACAGACTCGTTGACGATGTGACCGCCAAGACAGGCAAGTTGATGCTCTACCTATTTCGTGCTGTGCGGGCCTGGGAGTCTGGGAAGTAGTGTCACAACGGCCTCTCGCTCGGCATTATCATATAATGAATATAATGCAAAAATGGCCGCGCAGTATGCCTTTCCTTGACGTTCTTGCGGCTTGAAGCTAGCCTAACACTGAAGCGCATCGCGCTTGGGTGACCCGGCCCAGTCTTCCGGGCAGCATTATTCTGATTGGGTTTGCTTCACGGCAACCCGTGCTGCCATTGGAGCCTGACATGGCCGGGAGTTTCCGCCTCGGTGGTGTACGACCACCTTTCCCTAGCAACGAGTTTCATGGTTCGCCTGTCTCAGGTGACGACGCAACCGAAACCGCCGTCACCGCAGAACCTGCGCATCTGCTAACGCCGACCGAGGCTGCAGGTCTGCTTCGTATGAACATCAGCACACTCTACCCACTCCTTGCTCGTGGAGTGATTCCAGGTGCTCGCAAGGTCGGCGGGGTCTGGCGGATTAGTCGGCGGGTGCTGCTAGAGTCGTTTACGGGTAACGCCTCATCGCGCTCAACATTTGGAGAGCAAGATGAGCGTTAGAAGAAACCGATTCCGCCACCGAGACGGAACGGGTGGAGAGCATTGGATCGTGGATGTTGTTTTTGAACACGCGGACGGCAGGCACAAGCGCGTCCGCAAAGTCTCGCCCGTTCAGACCCGGCGTGGCGCCGAGGAGTACGAACGACAGCTTCGGGGCGAGCTTCTCGAAGGCCGATTCGGGAGAAAGGAGGCGCGGTTCGACGAGTTTGCCGAGGAGTTTGACGAGATCCACATCAAGGGTGAGCTCAAGTGGTCAACGCAGATCCGGTATCGTTCGACCCTCAAGACGCACCTGCTGCCAACGTTCGGGACCTGCAACATGGACGAGATCGAGTCGGCGCAGGTCAGTCGGCTGCGGGCGCAGATGAGGGCCGCCGGGTTGTCGGCGAGCACGATCCGCAACACCTTGGGGGTGCTGTCGCGGATGCTCCATCTCGCCAAAGAGTGGGGCTACCTGCGAGAGGTGCCTCACATCGCGTTCCCCAAGGTGCCGTCGCCACGGTTCCGGTTTCTCTCTGAAGAGGAGAGGCGGGCATTGCTCGCGAACGCCGGGGACTACTGGTACGGCCCGATCTACTTCGGCCTCATGACGGGCTGTCGGATGGGCGAGATTTTCGCGCTCGAGCGCGATCAACTCGATCTGGCCAACGCCACGGTTCGCATCGACCGGGCGGTGTTCCGCGGCAAGGTCGCGCTACCAAAGCACGACAAGGTTCGGACCATCGACCTGTCGCCAGGGCTCGTGGAGTTCCTGCGGCGTCACTTGCGGGTTGTTCCTCTCAAGTCTCGGTTGGTTTTTCCAACGGCCGAGGGGACCATCCGGCAGGAGCGCAAGGCCGACCAGGGTCTGAGGCGGGCATGCAAACGAGCGGGCATCGAGCCGTGTGGCTGGCATGTGCTGCGCCACACTTTCGCAAGCCATCTCGTCATGAAGGGCGTGCCGCCCCAGGTCGTGCAGGAGCTTCTTGGTCACTCACGGATCGACGAGACGATGCGGTACTCGCATTTGAGTCCCCACATGAAGCGCGGCGCTGTGGTTCGGCTCGACGATCTGGATCTCAAAGCGAGCGAGTCGTTGGCGCTCGCGCCAGGTCAAAAATGACTTTGTTACGGCAAACTGACGGCAAAACAGTTTGTGGGGTCTCGGAAGGTTTTGATTTTATTTGAGGAAAGAATGGCGGGGTGGACGGGACTCGAACCCGACATGGCGCATTTCAAAAAACCAATGCAGGACGCGGAGATGCCACTCAAGTCCTTGCGCCACAAGGGTTTCTCGGTCTGAATCGACACCCGTTCGTCCGGTTCGGTCCGGCAGGTCCCGCAAGTTTACGGCAAAAGGACGGCAAACGGAGATCACAGTCTCCGGCCCTGGTGCGTGCCGCTCCCCCTTCTCAGGGTGCCGGGCCAGTGGGGCGATGGGACGCTCGAAAACAGGGACCGCGGTTAAGCAATGAAAAGACGCGCAACGCGCGTTCGCTCAACCAACACGTATCCCCAATTCTACCAGTCCCAATCGTCCCAATAGTCCAACAACCAATGAGGAACGACTACCGAGTCAAAAGGAAGATCCCTATTGCCGGGTTACCCTTGGCGGAATCTGGCGGAAAATGACGGTGAAAAATCATGATTGACCGAGCAAGTGCGAAGAAGAAGCGACCACCACCAACGGCCGATCATCAGGGGGCGTTACCTTGTGCGGCTACTGTCGAGGCATGCGGCATCGAGGTCCGCACGTTGGCCAAAGTGCTCTATTCAACGACGGCCCTCTCTATCGCGGAGTTGGCCAAGCTGCCCCAGTTGAACGGTGCAAGCGAGCGCACTCTCCAACGGTGGGCTGTGCGCGACAAATGGGCGGAGACGCGTCAGGAATTCCAGTCAGAGTGGCGGCGTAGAGCCATCGCTGAGATCGGTCAGCACCAGTTTGAGCAACGTCAGGCTCAGCTCGAAATCCTGGAAGGTCTGTTCGCGGATGGCCTCAAGAAGCTGCGCGGTGCCAAGGCCAAGAGCTGGGAAGGAATCACTTCGGCATGCGTGAAGCTCGCCGCCGTGATCGAGAGTCTGCGCACGTCCGTACTGTCAGACGCCAACTCCGCCATGGC
>JAKLEG010000702.1 GCA_022703175.1 Myxococcota bacterium
AAACTGGCCAACCTATACCTCTCACGCACGCGGAAGGGACATCCGAGCACGACGATCGATGCGGTGATCCAGGGGTTGCTGAACTGACAAAAACAGGGTCAGACACAAAAAACTTTACACGACCTGCCGACGTCTACTTGGGTCCACGCGGTGCCGTCGAAATGGAGGACCATGCCGCCATCTCCTACCACCCAGACGTTCTCAGGACCGCTTGACCAGATGGCGTAGTAGTACCACTCGGATGCCGGATCGACCGGCAGCTCGTTTGAGATGTCCGTCCAGGTGGCTCCGTCATAATGCAGTACGTTACCCATGTCGCTGCACGCATAAACATCGTTGGGGCCGCTGCCGTTCACCCACATCAAGGCGGTGCCCTCACCGAGGCCGGTCGACATCGAGGTCCAGGTGCTACCATCAAAATGCAACATGGCGCCGTCTTGGCCACAGACGAAGACATCGGAGGGGCCCGAACCCCATGCGACGTAGAGTTCAATATCGGTGTCGACGTTGACGGCTGTCCAGGTGGAACCATCGTAATGTAGCACTAGGCCACCGCGTCCTACGGCCCAGACGTCGTTGGATGCAGCGCCCCATACGCCGTAGAGTGCGTCCGTGGTGGGGGACGCCATTGCGGTCCAAGTCGTGCCATCGTAGTGCATGATGCCACCGCCGTAGCCAACGGCAAACAGATCCTCCGTGCTCGTGCCCCAGACTGAGTACAGGTAGGCGTTGCCGTCGAAGGACATGGGCGAAAACCCCATTCGTTCGCAGGCGGCAAAATTCGGTGTGCACAGCGAGTTGCAGTAGAGGTTGCCGATGTCGTAGGCGTAGTCGAGACAGGATTCGCCAGGGGGCGGTGTGCCATCGCAGAGTTCGGGACCGTTAATCACACCATCGCCGCAGAAGCCTGTGCAGGCGACAGTGTCGACTCGGCAGGCGGGTGAACAAGCCACCGAGCCTTCGTAGAAACCGAGGGTTTGGCAGCTCCAGTTGACCGGCGGTGCACCGTCACAGTCCTCGCCCGACAAGTTGTCGAAGATACCGTCGCCGCAACGTTGTCGACGACAATCAGGACGGCAATCGACGTTGGGGGCGAGCGAGTTAGCGCTGCCCTGGTCGCACTCTTCGTTGCATTCTACGATGCTGTTGCCACACCCTTCGGTTGACCGACAGTCGGCGCTGCAACCGTCGCACCGGATGGTGTTGCCGTCGTCGCAGACCTCATCTCCGACCACCAAGCCATCGCCACAGATGACGCCTGTGCAGACACCACGCAGACACTCGGCTGCCCCTGCCGTTGGCAGCACACAGGCGGTGGCATCGGGTTTGCCGCCGCACGCGGCCAGCGCCACTGGAGCCACGCAGCGCTGGGCCTCTGCCGCACATACCGTCCCGGTCGGGCAATACAGCGCGCCGCATCGTGTGGCATCGAGCTGCAGACAGGCGGCAGCTCCTGCGCTTGCTACGGCCAGCGTCAGTGGAACGAGCCGTCGAAACGGTAGCGTCTGAATCCTAAGGGCCTCACGTTGGCGCATGGCTTGCTTCCCCTTTTTATGGCACGTGTCGGCAGCGTGGCCGACATCTGACTATACCTATCTCGTGGGGGAGTTTTGGTCACATGGAATTCACAAGTTCTCTTGCCCTGTGACCCCGATCGCTTGGCGGGCGAATCGACGAGCTCTCGGGTTAACACCCTCAGCTGCGCGGATGCGCCTTGTCGTAGACCTCCATCAACCGTTCGATGCTCACCTTCGTGTAGCGCTGCGTTGTGCTGAGGCTCGCGTGTCCTAAAAGTGTTTGAATTTCACGCAAGTTGGCCCCGCCGGAGAGTAGATGGGTGGCGAAGGAGTGACGCAACTGATGCGGCGAGACGTGGCGACCGGCGGCCACCAAGGCGGCTTTGTCCACCAGCCGGGCCAGCGTCCGGGTGGAGATCGGTTGTGTGAGATCGCGACCTTGCAGGAAGTAGACGGCCGTGGCGGGGCGCTTTGCGGCATAGGCCGACAGTGCCGCCAAGCAGCCCTCTGGAATCGGTAGCACCCGCTCTTTGTTGCCTTTGCCTAACACGCGTATCAAGCGCTCGGGCAAATCTACCTGGTCTGCTTTTAGCGAGGCCACCTCGCTGACGCGCAGCCCAAGGCCGTACATTAAAAGCATGGCCACGTGATCCCGCTGTTGGTCCGGCTCATGAGGCAGGTGCACCATCGCCAGCATTTCGTCGGCATCCAGTGCGCGCGGCAGACTTTTGGGCAGCTTTGGGGAGCGTAACAGCGTCGTGGGGTCGGTGAGGCTCGGTTCATCGCGTCGTAGCCACTTGAAAAAGCTGCGCAGTGCACTCTGCTTGCGTGCCAAGGTGCGGGCATGGGCGCGGTTTCCCACGGTAGAGGTGCAGCGGGCCAAGTGGGCACGCAAGAGGTCGGCGGTCCAGGTTTTTGGCTCAGGCCGCCTGCGCTCTCGGGCGAACACGAAAACCGCAGCCAGATCGGCTCGATAGGCGCGGATCGTGTGCTCGGAGGAGCGCCGCTCGCCGCGCAAAAAATCCACGAAGCCCTCAAGCAGGGGGTGGGTGACCTCCGTGGTTGAATCGCGCTCAGGGCTCATCGGTGGTTGCGGGAGTGGCAGGCGCCTGACGCGGGCCTTTGGGCTTGGGCGGGCGTGGCGGCGGTAGGGGGGGCATGGCTTCGAGCGGTACAGCCTCTTGTCGGGCCCAGGCGTCAAAGTC
>JAKLEG010000703.1 GCA_022703175.1 Myxococcota bacterium
CGGGGACGATGGCCACGAGGAAAGGGCTCATGAAAACGAAGCCACGCACGTCGCCCAACGTAAGGTCGTAGAGGCGCCCCCAAGAGAAATGGTCGAAGCCAAAGAACCCAGAGCTGGCCGCTGCGGCCATCCCGGCGTTGGCCATGGCGGCGTAGCCCACCGAGAATGGATGGCCAAAAACGACGGTATGATGGAGCATCGGTATCGTCGTCGCTGCCGCAACGCCTGTTGCAAAAGCTCCAAGCTTGCGCCCATCACGGGCATGGTACAGCAGGTACAGACCCAAGATTGGTAGCAGCAATGCCGTGGTGTACTCGAAGGCCGTGGGCAGTGCACCGGCCACCCCTGCCCAAAACCAGAGGCGCCCGGGCGTGGCGCCTGCCGCGCGCGCTTGGTGCAGCAATTCGACGGCTAGGAGGGCGAACAGGGCGACAAAAGGCGCCGAGCTCATCATCGTGCTATTCGGGAATAGGGGAGTTGCGAGCGTGAGTGCCAAGGTCAGCGAGACGGCATCCCGCGCGCCGAGATATCGGCGAAGCAGTCGCAGTAGGACTAGGGCAAAGAGGGCAAGGGCGAGCCCGGTACCGAACAGCGAGGTTAGGTAGGCCCGCAGGATGATGCGGTTGCCGTTATCGGGGAGAGGAGCGCTGATGAGCTTGGCCACCAAGTAGGCGGGGACGCTCGCGAGCGCTGTGCCCGCGGCCTTGGCAGACACGGGGACTCCCGTGTTGGTGCGGGCAAGGTCGCCGCTCGACTCCCGGTAGCGGTCGAGGTGGAAGGTGCCGTCCTCAACCAATGCTACGGTTGTCGCGAAATGGGCATTTTGGTTCCAGCCGCCGCCTTGAAAGAAATAGGCGCAGCAGAGGAATACGAAGACCGGGAGTAGCAGCGAGGGACGCACGGCGACTGTCTACCATCGTGAGGCGCACGTACCCAAGCAAGAACGAGGAGTTAGACGTAGCGGATCGACTTGAGAGCGCTCATGTTAACCTCGTACCAGCGGTATGGCTGGCCAAGGTATGGGAGCTTGGGATGGGGTGGGCCGAAGGAACCCGAGGTGCGTGGTTGCGCGGATCGCGTACGTCGTGGAGCCTGGTGGTGCTGTGGACCGGACTACTTGCGGCGCTGCTGATTCACGAATACCAAGGCAGCCAGGCCGTGGCGACCGCATTGGCTACCGTTGAAGCGCAGGCCACCTTCGAGAAAGACTTGCTGTTTCGCCGGTGGGGCTCCGAGATGGGCGGCGTTTATGTTCCAGTGACCGCCACGCTTAAGCCGAACCCCTACCTTCAAGTTCCAGAACGAGACGTCACGACGACGACGGGAACGGTGCTGACGCTGGTGAATCCAGCCTACATGACGCGTTTGGTAGCGGAGATGGCTCCACCTGGAGTTGCGCAGGTACACATCACCAGTCTGGAGCCGATTCGCCCAACCAACGCGGCCGATCCGTGGGAAGCCCAAGTTCTCAAGAGCTTTGAGCACGGCCTACGGGAGGTCGCTGACGTTGACGAGAGGCCTGACGGCGATGTGCTGCGCTACATGCGGCCGCTATTTGTTGACGAGCGTTGTTTGAAGTGCCACGCCAAACAGGGCTACCGAGTTGGGCAAGTGCGCGGAGGTCTCGCCGTGACAGTGCCTCTACCTCCCTATCGAACGTTGATGGGGCGCCGTTTCTGGAACACCGCTGTGGGCTACGGCGTTGTCTATCTGTTCGGCCTCTTCGGTATTACGGTCGCCCACGGGGTTCAACGCCGTGCCCATCGCCAACGCCAGCTTGCCGACGAAACTCTGCGCGGGAGTGAGGCTCGTTACCGCACGCTGTTCGATGAAGCTCGAGACGCGATCTTTCTGCGCCGTCCTGGCAGCGGCACAAAGCCTGCGCCGTTCTCCGATGCCAATCGGGTCGCCAGCGAGTGGTTGGGCTACAGCCGCGCGGAGTTCTTACAGCTTACGCCGTTGGATCTGTGCGAGCCATCACGACGGGACGAGATCATAATGTCGATGACCGAGGTTGCCGAGTTGGGGCACGCGGTGTTCGAGACCGAGCTGCGAGCAAAGAATGGCAATCTGATTCCTGTTGAGATCTCGGCATCTACCTACGCTCTGAGCGGGGAACAGTTTGTCTTATCAATTGCCCGCGACCTAACCGAACGGCGGCGTATGGAGGGGGCTCTGGAGAGCGGTCGTAAGGAACTCGCCGCTATCTATGAACACGCGCCTTTCATGATGATCCTTCTCGACGAGTCATTGCAGGTGGTGCGTTCGAATGCGGCGGCAGCGCAGGTGCTTGCGGTCGGACAGATGCAAATCGGTGCCGGTCTTGGCGACCTGATCGGTTGTGTGCGCGCATTGGCAGACCCCCGTGGATGTGGGCACGCCTCGGATTGTTCAACCTGTCCGTTACGGCAGGCGTCACTGGATTCCTTGGCCACCGGTGCCGTCCATCGCGATGTCGAACTACAATTTGCCATCAAGCTCAAAGCGTCGAGCGAGAGCACCCGCCTACTCGCCAGTACTGCGCGGTTCGGTGTGGATGGCAAACAGCGGGTGCTGGTGTGCCTTGAGGATGTCAGCGCGCGTATAGGGCTTGAGGAACGGCTCCGTCACGCACAGAAAATGGACGCCGTGGGTCGTTTGGCCGGTGGCATGGCGCACGATTTCAACAACGTGCTGGCCTCGGCGATGCTCCATGTGGGACTTTTGCGCA
>JAKLEG010000704.1 GCA_022703175.1 Myxococcota bacterium
CCCGGTTGGACCTGCCAGGCTTCGTACTACAACACCACCGACACGAGCGACTGCGACTGCGGCTGTGGCATCGCTGACCCAGATTGCCAAAGCGGCGGCTGTACCGGCACCCTTTGTTATGCGGCCACCTGTGACTTCTGCCACGACAGCACCGGCGCAGTGGTCACCTGCTGCGCCTGCAACCACACCGAGGGAGTCTGCGACGACGGCTGTGCTTGCGACGACGACTGCAACATCCCGCCGAGTTGGACCTGCACGGGCACCTACTATTTCGACAATTCGTGCGACTGTGGTTGCGGCGCCGCTGACCCAGCCTGCGACGACAGCGGCTGTAGCTCCCCTGGTTGCCACGCCACCGCGTGCACCTACTGCTACGATATCGATGGCTATCCCATCGATTGCTAAACCGACCGCGACGCCGGATTTACATCGTGGCTTGCGTAAGCGTACGGCCTTTAAGCGCCGTGTTGATGGCGCGGTTCATGCGCCGCTCGGCAAAGCCTCGGCCTACGCGGTTCAGCTCCGCCACCAGGTCGTGCACCAACATGCCGTCCTCGCCGCGCATCGCAGCTTCTAGGTCGGCCACAGCAGCAATCATGGCTTCAGCCTCGTCGCCTTTGAGCAAGTCGGCATCGGTGTCAAACGCCTGGCGAGTCGCGGCGATGATTCGTTGCGCCTCCACCCGGGCATCGGCCAGCAGACGCGCGGCAAAGTCGCTCTGGGCGTGGTCCATCGCGGCCTTGAGCATCGCCTCCACCTCGGCATCCGCCAATCCATAGGTAGGCTTCACCTCCACCGCCGCCTCATGGCCGCTTTGAAGCTCGCGCGCCTCCACCCGCAAAATGCCGTCGGGGTCGATCAGAAAGCAGACCTGAAGCTTAGCTAAGCCAGCGGGCATGGGTGGCATCCCAGACAGCTTAAACCTGGCCAACGACCGGCAATCCTGGGCCATTTCGCGTTCGCCCTGTACCACGTGCAGCAGGAACGCGGTCTGACCGTCGGCGTAAGTGGTAAACGCCTCGGTGGCCTGAGTGGGAATCGCCGAGTTGCGATGTATAATTTTCGCCACCCCGCCCCCCATCGTTTCAATCCCCAACGACAACGGGCAGACGTCCAAGAGCAACATGTCGGCGCCGCCCGAGGCCAAAATGTCCCCCTGCACTGCCGCCCCCAAGGCCACCACGTGGTCGGGGTTCAGCTCACAACGGGGTGTTTTGCCAAACAATTCGGCCACATACGTTTGAACCGCGGGCGTGCGCGTGGACCCGCCCACAAGCACCACGGCGTCGATGGCTTGGATGTCCAAGTGCGCATCGGCCAACGCTTGGCGCGCGGCGCGCCCGGTTTGTGCCAAAATCGGCGCAATGATCCCCTCGAAGGTTGCCCGATCCAAACGCACCGCACGCTCACCCAGGCAAACGTCGGTGTGCTCGGCGGTGGTAAGCTGCTGCTTGGCTTGCTCACAGGCCACCACCAGCGACGCAAAGGCCGCTTTGTCGGCAGGCTCGACCCCCAACTCGGCCGCCAGCATCAGCGCCACCGCCCGGTCAAAGTCATCACCGCCCAGGTGAGTGTCCCCGCACGTGGCCAGCACCTCAAAAACGCCATCGTTGACCCGCAAAATTGAGATATCGAAGGTGCCGCCTCCCAGGTCGTAAACCGCCACGTGACCTGCGGCCAGGTTGTTAAGCCCATAGGCCAACGCGGCTGCCGTGGGTTCGTTCACCAGCCGCACAACCTCCAGGCGCGCCATACGCCCCGCATCCTTGGTGGCCTGACGCTGGGCATCGTTGAAGTAGGCAGGCACCGTGATCACCGCTTTGTGCACCGGACGCTTCAGAGCCCGCTCGGCGCGGGTCTTGAGATTCCTCAGGATGGCAGCGCTAATTTCAGGTGGCGTAAAGGTTTTTTCCGGCCCAACAGCAAAGCGCACCACGGCGTTGTCAGGTGCCACCTGGTACGGCTTTGCCCCCAGGTCGGCACGCACGTCGACGGGCGCCATGCCCATGTAACGCTTGACACTGGCGATAACCCGCTCGGGTGCATGCGGGCGCAGGCGCACCGCTTCGAGCCCCACTGCCCCGGTGCCGTGCGGCGTCAATTCCACCACCGAGCGCAAGCGCGCCTCCCCGGTTTCGTCGGTGAGCACCAACGGTTGGTGGGCGTCCCCATCGACAAGGGCAATCAGACTATTGGTGGTGCCGAGGTCGATCCCCACGATCAACTCGGCCGCCTCAAAACTGCCGGCCAGCGGCAACGGAATGGCCATGGCTTATGCTCCCAATGCACTCTTGGCGCGGTCGATGTCTTGAACGGTCTGGAACAGGTACTTGTGGTCGGCCAACAGCATGAGCAAGGCGCTGGCCACCTCGTTGCGTGACGTGCCCGCGTCGGCAGAGGCGAACTGCTGCTCGATTTGGCGCTCGACAGCGCTCAGTTTGGCGCGAAAAATAGCACCCAATTGGACCAGTTGAGGCAATGCCTGGGGTCCCTGAGCACGCAACTCCAAGGCCGCTTCGCGGGCTTCGAGCACTTCAGCCAACCGCGCCGAGACGACCCCTGTGCCCCCCGTCTCCGAGAGCGTTTTCCCAGTGGTTTCGATAAGGTAGCGCGCCCGCGTGGGCAACTCCTTGAGCGTGCGATAGGCCGTGGTAAGGTCGGTGGTGCGACTCATCGCGGCGCGCCGAACAGCGTCGGGTTTGCCGTAG
>JAKLEG010000705.1 GCA_022703175.1 Myxococcota bacterium
GGAGTTCCGTTAGGGTCCGGATAATGCCAGCCCCAACACCCCGCCCCCGGAACTCCCGACGCACCACGACGTCCTGAATATAGGCATCACTGACGCCATCGGAAATGGCTCGCCCCATTCCAACAACCCGATGTTCGGCATCCTGGGCGATCACGAAGAGAAAGCTGCCTTTGATCATGGCTGGTATCTGCCGACGCCAAGCCGGACTCTCCTGCCACCAACCGCCGGCCTGATACAATTCCACAACGGTGGCCACCGCTAACCGCCGCACCTGACGGTAGCGAATACCTGAGCTTTTTTGGGAGCTTTGCGAACGCGTAAGACGACGTTTCGTTGGCATGGCGCGCACCCGTGTTTCCCCCAGCGAGGGGGTTCAGGCATTGCGACGTTTTACGGCCACTGGGGCATCGGCCAACGTGGCCGTGGGCTCATCAGCCAGGTGTCGCTCTTGGGCGTAGTGCACCACTTGGCGCAACAGTTGGTCGCGCAGCGAGCGGTCGCCTTCATCTTTCAAGAGGTCGTTGCGCACGAAGGTCATGAAATCCTTCGGGTCAAACGCTTTGTCGGCATTGGCGTAGATGCTCATAATGCGCCGAACCACCTCTTTGCGGTCCTTGCCCTGCTTCACTGCGTAGTAATGAACCAGCGCCCAATCGATGCCGCGCACCTGAAGCGAAAAACCGCTGTTTTTGTCATCATCGCCAGGGGCCATACGCTACCTCCACACTGCCTGAGAGGCCCACTGCTAACACAACGCCAGCACTTGGACCATAGGCGATTGGCCCACTAGGATCGTGGCCACACAGTTTGGAGTTGTCTCACGACACGTGGTGGCACAACGTCGCCACCAGGCGCTGACGGCCTCACCAGCAATGACCAAAGGTACCAACACTCAATACGACGAACGGCGAGTGCATCGCCGCCGAGCTAGGCGTTGGCAAAGTCCTGAAACAACACACTCGACAGGTAGCGTTCGCCCGCGTCAGGCAGAATCGTAACGATCAATTTGCCTTTGTTTTCAGGCAACTTACCCAATCTCACGGCCGCCGCTACGGCCGCACCGCTGGAGATTCCGCAGGTGATGCCCTCTTCGCGGTGCATCCTGCGGGCCATCTCAATCGCCTCGTCGTTGCCCACTCGCTCCACCTCATCAACGAGGTTCAAATCCAACACGTCCGGTTTAAAACCAGCACCAATACCTTGGATCTTGTGGGGACCAGGTTTGGGCGCCTCGCCGCGCTTAAGCGCCGTCAACACGGGCGACCCCTCGGGTTCAACCGCAACGCTACGAATCGCCTTGCCTTTTTCTTGTTTGAGGTAGCGCGTCACCCCGGTGATCGTGCCGCCGGTACCGACCCCCGCGACAAAAATGTCCACCTTGCCATCGGTGTCGTTCCAAATTTCAGGGCCGGTGGTTTTGAAGTGAATCTCGGGGTTGGCCGGATTCTTGAACTGTTGCGCCATGTAGTGCCGCTCGGGGTCGCTCTTGACGATCTCCTCGGCTTTGGCAATGGCCCCCGCCATGCCCTTGGCGCCCTCAGTGAGGATAAGCTTGGCCCCGAACGCCAAGAGCATCCGCCGCCGCTCCATCGACATCGTCTCGGGCATCGTCAGGACCAACGGGTAGCCGCGCGCCGCACAGACAAACGCCAAGGCGATACCGGTGTTGCCGCTGGTCGGCTCAACAATGACCCGATCACGGTTGCCGGGTTTCAAAGCCCCGTCCCGCTCGGCCGACCAAATCAGCGCCGCACCCAGGCGACATTTCACTGAATAGCCGGGGTTGCGTCCTTCCACCTTCGCCACGATGGTCGCACCAGCACCTTGGGCCACGCGGTTTAGCCGCACCAGCGGCGTGTTACCAATCGTCAGACTGTTGTCTTGAAAAATGCGCTCCATCACACGGTCTCCTGCGCTGTCGCGCCCCCTAGATACTAAAATCAATGACACCGCGTCGGGCCTGGGCACGCTTCAATAAATCGTCCAGGCTGACCCCCTCCAACACCCGCTGCATCTCACTTGCAACGTCGACCCAAAGTTCGGCGGTGCAGTCGGCCAACTCGCGCGCAACTTTGGTGCGCGGCCGCCCCTCGCTCATAAGCTTCAACGGCCCTTCCACCGCGGTGAGCACATGTGCCGCCGAGATGTCGCTGCCGGCCCGCGCTAAGCGATGCCCGCCATCGGGACCCCGACGGCTCTCCACGAGCCCCGCCTTCGACAACTCCACCATGATGGTTTCTAGATACTTTTCGGGAACCTCGGCGCTCGCGGCAATCTGTGCCGAGCGCATCGGCTCATGATTCAAACCGCGCCGCGCCAGCTCTAACATGGCACGCAGGGCGTAGTTTGCTTTTTGGCTGACCTTCACTATATTCCCTACCTTTCCCATATGAATAATGTGAACAAGGAAATTTGTCAAGGCGTGTGCCATGAGCCACGCCCCCAGCGACAGCTGTACCAATCGCGCCCGCAAAGCAGCGCTACTGTGGCCACTCCCGGCCTCTGCGTCGAGGGTCGACCCCTACCAGCCCAGCGCCAACGTACGCGCGGAGAGCTCGCGGTGATTCAAACCGGCGGCGCGGTCAAGCTCCTTAATCGGCTTGGGCAGCTCGACCTGAAAGCGCCATTCTGCGGCTTGACCGCCTTGGGCCCGAAACGCCGTTTCCCACACAAACCACCAATACTACACCA
>JAKLEG010000706.1 GCA_022703175.1 Myxococcota bacterium
AGCGTCATGGGTTCAGGTCACGCAGAGGGGTCAATGCTCCTGGGAAACTCCAGGTGCAGGGGGGTCAATGCTCGTGAGAAACTTTAGGCCAGAGGGGTCAAAGGTCGTGGGAATCGACAGTTGTTCCCTACCTGTTTCTTGTTGCTGACCCGTACGCTCCCAATAGCACGCCGTCGTATAGACCCCTGCGGTGCGTTGGCACCCCCCGAAAATGCAGTTAGGCGGCGGCTCTTTGTCATTGGACTGTTCCCCCCTCTTGCACGGGGACCTCTTGCCGACTCCAGTCATCCAACATGGCCAACACCCGACATAGCGCCTTTTCGTCGTCGCTTGTCAAAGGACGAACGTCGATTAGCAACGGATGGCTGCATTCACTTCGGCAGACGGCGCGCACTTTTCCCGGTGGCTCAACAACAGCGCACTGACCATCAAGCCGGTCCAGGTACAGGTGACCGCACTGCCGCTGTTGGCCCACCGACGCAAAATTGCACTCCAAGCATGTATGCGGGTCACCGCTGAGGGACTCAAACCATCGCCGCGATACCGACCACGGACGCCATGTCGGCGACGGCTGTCGATCTCCACCATCATGATCTTTCGGAAACACGCGTGAAGGGATCTGCTTTTCCTCGGGGCCGCCGCCTGGTTGCCCAGTGAATCTGCGCAGATAGATGGCAACCGACGAAGCGCCCGACTTCGCACCACAAGCGACCCCCGTAAGGTCGTGACTTGCATGACCGACATCACCCGCAGCCAAGACCGGTACGAGTAGGCCCTCTTCATCACGCCAAACACCGAAGCTTTCGGACTCCATCATGCACCTCACCACCTACGAGGCGTCGAAATTGGCGCCTACACAGGTAATGACACCGCAGGTCGAGATTCCATCGCCGAAGGGGTCTATTTTCTGGGCTGCCCGAATGGCGTTTGCCGCACGCCGTGGTGCTTGGGGCTCGACCAGGCCCCGGGGCTAGGGGTAGGAGGTCAAAAAAAACCCCAGAATCGATCTAACCTTGATCTAACCTTGATCTATGCTCGATCTAACGATGCAGGTCTGCGCTGGTGAGATCACCAACCCAACTGCACCAAGATGCGCTATAGTGGGCCATGGCAACGCACACACCGGCACCCGCCGCGCCAGAACCTATCCATGCGAACAACCCTCAACCACCGACGACCATGACCGAGCGCTTGAAGGCCGCGGGGTACAAGGTCTACGACCGGTCGACCTTGGGCCAAGCGTTTCAGGAAGCCTTCCAAGAAGCCAAGGCAGCACGCGAAGCCAAAGAAGCCACGGCACCACAACAAGAACAGTGACACCACGCCCGGGCGCTACGCGCCGCCTCCAACATCGGCCCAAAGCCCCTTCACCGCATCCATCATCATTTCCAGTCTTTGGTCGATGTCGTCGTAGTTCCAGAAAAACGGGATTCCAGTCATCACGCCGACGACACCTGGCGTGGCAACCAGGTTGAGTTGGAAGGTGTGCTCCAGCTCCATCAACGCCTGAACGCTGAAGGTGTCATCGAGCCAACCCCTCGGTCCACGCCGGTACAACACCACCTCTACGTCGCCCCGTTCCAGATTTCCGGTCGCTGTTAGAGCCCAAGGTCGCCCATCGATCTTGATGCGTGCACGCCCTGCAAAAGGGTGCCCGGCCTGCCGGTCTATGCGGAGTCCGGCGCTGTCCAAGCTGGCCACCACCTTGGCCAAGGTGGCCATGGTTTCGGCCACGCCGATGAAGCGTTGCAGATGACTGGAATTGTCGGCTGGACCGTTGCGCATTACCCAAGCTCACCTACGGCTCATGGGTAGGCGTTTCGTCCAACATGTCCAGGGCGATGCCAGCGCCAGTCTTGTTGCCGCGGGCATCTAGGAACGGGTACTGGAAGAAGTTGAGTCCCCTGTCGATCAACGCTTCGTTGTGCCCGTTGGCGTCAGTGACATCGGCATGGAAGCACGATCAGAATTTGAATCCCTTGGCTTTGCTGTCAGCATCACGCTGTTTGCGCTCGGCCTCCCGTTTGTCGATGAGGCCGGCGAGCGCCTGATTGAACAAGGCCAGCTCGAAGCCGAAGTTCGTTTTGTCGGCGCTCCATTCAGCATCGTACCCCTTGCCGCTGGTGAGCACAGCTTGCTGGCCCTGTCGGTTCCAGATAGTCCGGTCGTGGCCAACGCCGTACCTCATGATGATATCTCGCGTGTCCGGGGTGCCGAACTTCCGGCGCATCAACTTCTCGACGGCGGAGTGTTCGGTGCGAAACACCTCTGGATAACGCACTGTTACCCCTGCAAGGCGACCATCGACGAAGAACAGCGACACCTCGCTCTCGGAGTCCAGTAGTTCCGGCTGGCACTCCATGAGGCCATACTCGTTCTCGGAAGCGCACCGCTTAATGGGACGTACCGGCAAAACATCGCCTACACCCATCCCAAGGAACAGATCCCGGTAGCTCAAACTCCCGCGCCAGTCGTTGGCCCGAACCCGCATGTCATAGTGCGGGATGGCCTCCAGTGCCGCGCGTTGCTGCACCTTGGCCAAGTCCTCGGCAGCTCGCTGCTCAGCCACTCGGTCGGCCGCCCGCTTGGCCTCCCGTTCGGCAGCAAGAGCTTGATACCGGCCCTCCAGTCGATCCCACGCGGCTGCCCCCGGGAAACGTTGCCGGAACAGCTCCAGAGA
>JAKLEG010000707.1 GCA_022703175.1 Myxococcota bacterium
CCCAACCGGCGCCTTGAACGCTCGGGCCAACCTGACCCGGTGGACAGGCACGCTGCGTTGGGCGCCCAGATCATGCCGCCAGCTCCATGACGGCGGTTCTGAAATCGTCAAGCCGGGCGCGCCGGGTTCAGGAAAATGTACTTGCGGTCATGGTTTGCGGCTCCGACTCAAGCGGCCTTAAATGTCAGTTCGATGCCGGCCGCGTGTAACACGGAAAGCAAAGTGTCCAGGCCCGGGTTGCCTTTCCCCGAAAGTGCTTTGTAGAGGCTCTCGCGCCCGCGATGTGCGCGTCGGGCGATTTTGCCCATACCTTGGGCGGTGGCGACGTCGCGCAACGCCAAAAGCAACTCCGCCCGTCCTTCCTCAGCGGCAGCGCTCAGATACGCAGCAGCGTATTCTGCGTCGCGCAAGCGGTCCGTGAGACCTTCCGCGTAGGGTTTGGTTGTCTTAGCCATGTGCCACCTCGTTGTAGTCTTCCCAATAAAGTTTCGCCCACTTGATGTCGGCGCGCTGACTGCCTTTGTCGCCGCCCACGAGCAAGACGAGGATGCGTGGGCCATCCAGCCCGAAGTAGATGCGATAGCCCGGTCCGAAAGCCAACCGCAACTCGTAGACGCCCCCGCCCACGGACTTCGCGTCCCCGAGATTGCCAAGTCTTGCACGCAAGAGACGTGCATCAATCCTGGCTCTTGTCTTCACGTCGTCGAGCCTGTTCAGCCATTCGCGGAACACGCAATGGCCGCTAGGGTCAACATACTCGACGAGCTCTCGTGGCTGGGACGTAGGCATTGGGTTGAATGTATCCGAAAGGATACAAAAGTACAAGGCAACGAGCTATCGACAGGAACGGCAGACGCCGCCGTGTGCCGAACCCCAGTGGATTCGAACATATGATGTTGAGCGATTTCGGGGGGTTTTGAATGGCGCGCGCCATTCCAAGCTTCCCTTCATCAACGACAGCCCCCGAACGGATTTCCCAAGTCATAGCGCGCCGTTCTCGCCCATGGCGCTGCGGGTCTGTAACCTCACATCCTTGTATGGGATGAGCACGCCGACTTGCCTTCGGAGGAGAGCGCGCAGTACAAACCGAACTGTCTCAGCTGGCCGCGGTGGGGCCGGATTTGAGGCGCCCGCCGACGATGGGAGATCCTGTGCCGCAACGCCCATTTTCTTGCAACGAAATGAGAAAATTAGCTCTTGAGCAACATCGCAATCGGCGAAACCTCCGTAAGCCCGTTGGCAAGCGGCGAAGCCTCGCTGTTTGCTCGGTTTTGTCGACGTTCTTCCTTGTCGTAGGCACCGCAAGAGCAGAGCCCGGCAACAATACCACGGCAGGGAGCAACACCCCGCCCCCGCGCAGCATCCTTGTCATCGATACAAAGGGAATGGGTGTCAAAGAGGCCGAGATAGCGGCCATTCCTGCACAGCTTGCCAAGGTGATGGCCCAAACCACCACCCTCAAGGTCTTCACCTCCGCCGATCTCAAAGGGCTCCTGTCGATTGAAGCCACGCGCGAGCTTTTGGGATGCGACGAGGATACTGCGTGCCTGGCCAAGCTTGGCCAACAAGCCAACGCCGACCTGCTCCTTTCGAGCGCGGTGGGTCGCGTGGGGACGACCTACATCGTCACTCTGACACTCGTCGACCTGAAACGCTCGTCCGTGCAACACCGCGCAAGCAAGACGGTCGCTTCGGCGGAGATGTTGTTAGAAAGCTTGAGCGATATCGTCGCACCATTTTTCGGCAGACAAGAAGCAGGGCCAAGCTTTTCGCTGCCCGCCCATCGCAAGCTCTCTTTTGCCGTCTTCGACATGACCCAAAGCGGGATTGCCCAAGAGACCGTGCGTACCCTGACCCAGGTGCTTTCGGCCGAGATTAAGAAAGTCGAGGGGGCCCAGGTCATCAGCCGCGATGACCTTTTCGCCATGCTTCAGTTCGAGCAGCAAAAGCAGCTGCTTGGCTGCAGCGACGACATTTCTTGCCTGGCGGAGATTGGCGGCGCACTGGGCGTAGACAAACTCATCGTCGGCAACGTCGGCAAGCTCAACGACACGTATGTCATCTCGCTTAATCTCATCGACGCCCAGAAGGCCCAAGTCGACCATCGTGTCGTCGAGACTTTTGTCGGCCTTGAAGATCAGCTCATCCAGGCCATCCGTATGGCGGGGCGACAACTTCTGGGTATCGCTACGAGCGAGCCGGGCCAGCTTTTGGTCACGGCCAACCAGTCTGCGGTGGACCTGCTCGTGGACGATGCCCCGCTCGGGAGCCTGCCCTTACCACCACAAGGTGCCGCGAATGGCCGCCACAGAGTACGCCTCGAAAAGAAGGGGTTTTACCCGTGGCAATCCGATATCTACCTTAGCCCAAACGAGACCACGCCCGTGTGGGCCGAGATGAAGGCGATGCCGACCCAGTGGTATCAAGAGTGGTGGGTGTGGACCATCGCCGGTAGCGTGGTGGTGGGGGCCACCGTCGGCACGGTCATGTGGGTCAAGAGCCGGCGCGATCCCGGCAACACCGTCACCACCGCCTGGGAATACCCGGCCGGTTGGTAATGTCGTCGTCCTGAATCATCCGGAATAACGTCAGCAATCTGTTGGAGATACGATGCGACAATGGTCCACAGGCCTTGCAGGGCTCATGTTCGGACTTGGCCTTCTTTGCGGGGGCTGTAACC
>JAKLEG010000708.1 GCA_022703175.1 Myxococcota bacterium
GAGCGCAACGCCGGCCGCGGATCCGGCATGCCAGGCGTTCATCACCCGGTGGGCGTATTCATCGCAGCGGGGCCTGGACTACATTCGTTGGAGCTCCCCAGCCTAGATCTCCCCGCCGCAGGGACGTTGGTCTACCCGCTGATGGGGATGCCCGTGCCCGAGGATCTCGTTAAGGCGGTGCCTGACTTCATGCACGAACTTTTGCCGATCAACACCCTGCGCGATAACGGCACCCTGCCGCTCACTTTCGCCAATTCGACACAAAACGCGAGCATGCTCGCACACTTGCGTAGCATGGGGTATATTGACTAAGCGACTGAATAGATCGCTTGAGTATCTTCGTTTTAAAACACAACACTGAACAGTTATCTTGAAGCGACGCTATTGAATATACCCAAGAGCCTTTAGATCTTGGCGCGTCTCCGGATCGAGGTTCTCCACCACGTGGGGAACACCCAAGCCACTCCCCATGTCGCGGTGACGTTTTACGATGCGCAACAGCTGTCCCCAATGACCCGCCGGCACCCCCTTGCTCGGGTCAAATAGATTGGTCGTCTCAAACGGATCGTTGGCCATGTCGTACATCTGCACCTGTTCTTGCGTGAACGACACCGAGGGCAATAGCTTTTTTTTGCCAACCGTCGCCATGAACTGCGCCTCGTCGGCTGGGTCGGCGTAGATGACCTTATGGCGATACGTGCGAATCATGCGCCGCGAAATACCAAAGTTGTGAAACTCACAGGTAACAAACCGGTGCTCGATGTCGACCTTTTCAGGTTTCGAAAGATGACGAAAGATGTCGACCCCGGGCAAGTACTCCGGCACCGGCGCGCCAAAGGCCCGGATGATGGTCGGCATGAGATCAACGGTTTGGAATAAATAGTGGTTGTAGGCCCCACGTGTGGACATCGCCGGTGTGCGAATGATGAGCGGCGCGCGCACAATCTCTTCAAACAAATGGTGAGCGTGCAGATAGACCCCATGCTCGCCAAACGCCTCGCCGTGGTCGGCGGTGACCATCAACGTGGCCTTGTCGTATACGCCCATTTTCTTGAGTTCCTGCAAGAAGCGGCCGATTGCAGTATCGGTGTACAGCACTGCACCGTCGTAGGTGGCTCGCATCCGATCACGCTCGGCTTGACTGTAACGGCCCAACTCCCAGTGCGGTGTGCGAACCAACTTCACGCTGGGGTCGGTGACAAAGCGGTCTTCGTAGCCGTCGGGCGCGTGGTACGGGTCGTGTGGATCGACAAAGAACAGCATCAAAAAGAATCGTTCGTTCACATGCTTACGCACAAACGGCACAGCCAACTCCACCACCTGGTCCGCGGACGGCAAGCCCTGCCAATGCTCCACCGTATCGGCGTAGAACGAAAACCCGCGCGATAGGCCAAAGGCGCTGCCAGCATTGCCATTGCCCACCACGGCGCCGGTAACGATGCCGTTCTGTTCGAGAATCTCTGCCAACGTGACGTACTGCTCAGCCAACTTGTCTTGATCGCGCTCAACGGCGTGAGTGGCTGGGAACAGCCCCGTCAGCAAACTCGCCGTGCTCGGTCGCGTCCAGTTGCCATTGGCAAAGTAGTTAGACAGAACCAACCCCTCTCGGGCCAACTGCTCCAGATTGGGCGAGGTCGGTCGCTGGTAGCCGTAAGGCGTGAGATGGTCGGGCCTGAGCGCATCGACAACGATCAGAATCACCGGACCGTTCTCGGCTCCCAGCTGCAATTTGGTGACATTCGGGCGCGACAGCCCTGTGAAGTAGCTCTTCGAAAAATCGGGAGGCGCAGCAAGCAGCGCCAAGATAGCTGGCACAACTGAGATCATCGCGGTTCCAATGCTCGTCGTACCGTAGCAAAGAGTCAAATTCTTGTTCCAGAGATGTTCAGGGAAATTGACCGAGCCCGCGCGGCTGTTACGATGCCTCCCATGGGCACCCGAGCCATTGGCATCGCCTTGCTAATTACCCTGCCCGCCCTGGGGCACGCCGAGAACTTTGACGTAAGCGGTACCTCCCTACAGGGGCGGTTGCGCTTTGTCATGGTGGGCGCCTCTCTGGTGGACAACCACGGTCTTGAGAACGGCGTCAACTGCCTGCGTGAACGGGCAACGGCAACCGTGGCGGTAAGCGACCTGCCGCTGCGGCCCAAACTCGTGAAAGCGACGCTCTATCTGGGCGGATCCCTGATTGCCGACGACGGCATCGACTTTGCCAACCCGGATCGCGAGCTATTTGTGACGCCCGGGTTGAGCGCCGATGTGCCCGCACAGCGGCCGCTGGTAGAACAAGCAGCGCAGGCGGCCGCCGATACTGCGGTGGACCTACTGCTGCCAGGTGCTAGCGAAACCGTCTCCGTAGCCGCGGTCGGCGGCAACGCCAATGTTGCCGTCTACTACAAACCCGGTGGCGCCGAGGCCGGCAACGTTGGCTTCTTCGTAACCCCCATCGACGTGACCGAGATCCTGAACGACTCCGGAGCACCGCTGGCTGGCGATTACACGGTAAGCGGCCTGCAAGCCGATGTCTGTCGAGGTCTGGAGGTCACCTGCGACGGAGATCCAAGCACGGCCTCCTGCGCCACGATGCCCGGCTCTGCCCCGCACACCAACGGCGCGGCATCGTTCGCCTTGTTGCTCCTGGTCGAGGATCCGTCGCTGCCGCTCCATGCCG
>JAKLEG010000709.1 GCA_022703175.1 Myxococcota bacterium
GGACTCAAACCGCGTGGCGTGAATGCTCGTGACAATGGACCGCAACAGCCGGGCCGTCTGCAGACGAGTTATCACAACTTGGCGGCGAGCGGCACGACGACCACGAGGCTCTTGATGCTTGAGTCTGCGCATCCACGAAGCCGTCTGCCGCACTCCGTTGATAGTTCAGCAGTATTTACCAGGATGGCTCAGCCACAGCGTCCCGGCGTGACTACGGGGCGTTCCAGACCCCCTGCACCACAATTGCCTCATTGGGGCCGGTGATGCCACCGCTGTCGTTGTCCACTAGCAACACCACTTGGCCCGCCCCGGCGAAGGTCACGCCCTCCAGGTTGGGCAGCTCGTCAATGAGCGCGTCTAAGTCGGCCACGACTTGGGGTTCAACCTCGCTGGGCAAAGCCCCTGTCGGGAGATGAAACAACAGCAGCTTGGCGACCCCGTAGTGGCGTTCGATGGCGATCACTTGCAGACCGTCGGCGTCCGCACGGCAGTCCAACGCCGAGATCTTCCCGGTCGACGTCGTCAAACGCAGACGGGTCACTTGCCAGAGCCGCTCAGCCAAGGCGGCTCGAAACAACGCGGCAAAGCGGCCGCGGGGAGATTCGAGCGGCGTCTCCAACGCGGCTACCAACGTCTCGCCCGCGCTGCACAGGCCTTCGAGCCCTTGGTTGTCCTCTACGTCCAAGCCAAAATCGGCGTAGTGAATCGACAAGCGGTCGGTGACAGTGACGCGTCCGAGCGCCAGCGAGGCCAAGAGCACGGCATCCTCGCTGCGCCCTTCTTCCCAGGTCTCAGTACCGATGGCCAAAAGGTCGGGCCGAACAAACGCCAGGGACTCCGTATCGAAGCCCTCGGGGATCCCAACAATCGGCACCTTGGCTTCAGCAAGGCCAGGGCTCACGCCCGCAAGCTTGAGCGGCAGCAAGAAAGCCTGCCGCTCGGCGACCGCAAATAGGCGACCCTGCGCATCGACGGCCGAACCCGAGACGCCGGCGGTGCCCGGCAGCGAAAGCGTCAGCCGTTGCGCCACAGTCACCCGGGCTGAGGCCTGCGCCTGCACCGGCGCGACAGGTGCCTCGACCCGTCCACACGCGCCCACCACAACAAGTCCCCACCAGCCCCGAAACGCTGCCATCCGCATGTTTATGCCTCCAAGAGACTGCTGCGCGGCCGTTATGGCATCGCGGCGTTGCAGACGGAAGGGCTCGTCAAGCGCGGCGATGCCCTGTAATACGCCTTGGCTCTCTTTGCATCCAAGGGCACCGTCGTGACTGAACCCTGCGTATCCATCCTGATGCCTGTGAAGAATGCGGCGGCCTACCTGCCAGCCGCGCTGGAAAGCATCGGTCGCCAAAGCCTGACCGACTTCGAGCTCGTTGTCGTGGATGACGGCAGCACCGACGACTCGGCCGCACAGCTTAGCGCCTACGCGCACCGGGATCCGCGAATACGCCTCCTGCAACCGGGGCCGGTGGGGCTCGTGGCGGCCCTTAACCTGGGTCTAGCGGCCTGTCGCGCCCCGTGGGTGGCCCGCATGGATGCCGATGACTGCATGCACCGGGAGCGTCTGGCGTTACAGAGCCAAGCCTTGGCTGCAGCCCCAACGCTTACGCTGGTGTCGAGCCAGGTGCGCTGCTTTCGCGACGGCGACATCAGGCCCGGCTACAAAGCCTACGAGGGTTGGACCAACGCGACCCTCACGCACGAGCAGATCTGCCGGGAGCTCTTTATCGAAAGCCCGTTACCACACCCCAGCGTGATGTTTCGACGCGAGGCAGTGCAGGCGCTAGGCGGTTATCGCGACCTGGGCTGGCCCGAGGACTATGATCTCTGGTTGCGCATGGCGCGCGCCGGGCACCGCTTCGCCAAGCTCGCTCAGGTGTTGTTGGATTGGCGCGACTACGACACCCGGCACTCGCGCAGTCACGGTCGCTACAGCGACGATGCTTTTTTGCGCTGCAAAGCCCACCACCTGGTGCGAGGCCCGCTGTCTGCCCGTACCGCCACGATTTGGGGGGCCGGCAAGCTGGGCAAGCGCCTGGCGCAACACCTGCGCCGCGAAGGGGCGACGCTCGACGGCTTCGTGGATATCGACCCGCGCAAGCTCGGACGCAGCTTGCACGGTGTGCCGGTGCTGGCGCCCGACCTGCTCGCGCCCCGACGTGAGACCTTGGTGCTGACCGCGGTGCGTACCCCTGGCGCCCGAGACTTGATTCGCGGCCGCCTGTGTGCCAAGGGCTTCTGCGAAGGCACAGATTTCCTCTGCGCCGCTTGAGTCCTCGATGAGTCAACTCCGCGTTATTCACCCTGCCGTCGCCGCAACCGTCGCCCCGCGCCTAAAGTTGGGTCTGGTGGCGGCCGCCCCCGTACTGATCGGCCCCAACAGCGCTGGGCTCGCTGCCGAGATTGAACACACATGCAACCACCTGCGCGAGACCTACGGCACCGCGGAACCCGCGAGCATCAGCGGGCTCAAGGCCGCGCGTGAGCCACGGTCGAGAACGTACTGACGGGGATGACGTTCTACAACTGCGAGCTGGGGGGACTTCAGAACGATCCATTCACGAAGGGCGCTCAAAACGTCAGGTCGTTGGAGCTACCGCCATCGGGGACCTTCGACAAGCACAGCTAGCACCAAGCTGATTGCTGCATCACAGCACCTAA
>JAKLEG010000071.1 GCA_022703175.1 Myxococcota bacterium
TGATCGCCTGTTGCGCTTGATGATGAAAAAAGGCGAGCAGGTGGTCGAGCGGCCGATTGGCGTCTGGTTTATCGACCTCATGGCCTTTGATGGTGCCGACGCTCGCAACGACTTCGCCCTTACTTAGCAGCGCGGTCGCGAGGTGCTTACCCGCGAATTGAAGTTGCTGGCGCGTGAAGAGAAGGACGCGATGAAGAACGTCGAGACGCGCTACGTTTTTGGCGCCACCAATGACATCAGCACGCTTGGGCAGTACCAATTTGAGCGCACGCTCGGCTTGGGTGAGGCGCTCATGCGCGCCAACACAGCCATGGTCGAATCAGCCACGTTGGTGGCCAAAGGTTTGGTGAAACTCGCAACCCGCAAGATCCCGCTCAAAGAGATGGGTGGGCCGATCATGATGTTCCAACTGGCGGCGATCAGTGCGGCCGATGGGTGGGACGTGTTTTTGGCCCGGCTTGCCATGATCAGCGTGAACCTGGGATTGCTCAACTTGCTGCCGATCCCGGTGTTGGATGGTGGCCATTTGATCATGTTCACCTTCGAAGGCATTCGGCGCCGGCCGCCATCACTCAAGTTCCGCGAGGTCGCCAACCTCGTGGGCTTGGCCATCTTGTTGGCCTTGATGGTGTTGGTGTTCCACAATGACATTCGTCGTTTCTTCTTAGGCTAGTCATGCACGAACCGCTGGTCGCAGAGCTGTCGGCGTTGTTGGGTGAGGTTGGGCCGGTGTTGGCCGTGGACACCTCGGGGACCGCAGCCTCCTTCTGTTGTTTGGGTTTTGGCGCCGAACCGGTGCGCGAACTGTCTTTGGATGCCAGCGCCACACCTTCGGAGGCCTTGGCCAAGTCGCTCGCCGACGTTTGCGCTGTGAGTGGGTTCGAGTTGAGCAGCCTCAGAGGGCTCGTGGTTGGTATTGGTCCGGGGTCGTTCACGGGGCTGCGCGTTGGGCTTGCGCTCGTGAAGGGGTTGGCTCTGGGGCTCGGCATACCGGTGTACGGCACTTCAAGTTTGGCGATGCTTGCGGCCTCATGTGGCGCAGGGCTTGTGGCGACCGCGGTCGCCTCCCGTCGTGGTGAGATCTTTGCCGCGCTCTACGATGTGGACGGGCACGGGCAGGTGACCGTCGTGCTCCCCGATGTTGCCACTCATGCTGCGGGCTTCGCTGCGGCCGCGGCAGACGCCGCCAAAGAGCAGGCGGTGCGCTGGTGCGGCTCCGCGGTGGCCGACATGGTTCAGACGGGTGTGATCTCCAGCGAGGTTGTGCGGCCCACGACGCTACGCTCGGGGTTTGGAATTCTTCATGTGGCTCACCGTTTGCGTCGGCGCGAGGCGGATTCGCTTTCCGGTATTGTGCCGAGTTACCTGAAATTGTCGGAGCCCGAGTTGCGGGCCCTGCAATCTTAGCTCCCGCGTGGCCCTGCTAAATGCGGCCGCGTCAGATCTCGGGGCCCTGCAATCGTCACCAAAATGTCATCCTCGATGCGCATGCCACCTTTGGGTGTGAGGCGTTCCACCAACGGCCAGTTAATGGTCTTGCCTTCGGGCTTGGCCCTAAGGGCAGCGAGCAACATCGGGATGAAATAGATCCCGGGCTCAATGGTCACCACGTGACCAACCTCAAGCGTCCGAGTGTTACGCAGCGATCGATGCTCGGGCGGCGGGGGCAGGCTATCACCGGCCAGGTTCGCTTGGTGCCCTCCGACGTCATGCACTTGAATCCCCAGATGATGGCCAACGCCGTGCGGTAAGAACGTACGGGTCAGGCCTTGGGCTAAAGCTTCATCAGGGCGGGTGGTGAAAATCCCGGCTTCACAAAGCAACGCTGCCACGCGTTTGTGTGCCGCAAAGTGAATCTCCGGGTAGGCGCGACCGGGGGTGACCATCGCCACCAGGTCGCGCTGGAGTGCATCCAAACCGTTCAAGAGATTCTCAAACACTGGGTCGGGGGTGGGGCACAACCAGGTGCGTGTGATATCGGCGGCATAGCCATCGGCCACCGCACCAGCATCCAACATGAACGTGTGCAAAGGTGTGCTGATTTCATCGCGCTTGTTTTGGTAATGCAACGTCGCGCTCTTTTCGTCGTACGCCACAATGGTGCCGAACGGCATCTCACTTTCCAGGTGGCCTGTGGCCTCAAGGTAGGCCCAGTGAATCTCACGCTCGCTCGCTCGCTCTAGGAAAAGTTCATGGGCGCGGCGCTGACCGGCGGCGGCGCGTTGGACGGCCATCTCCATCAACGCCACTTCGTGGGCGGTTTTCTTGGCGCGATGCCAATCCAGCGCCTTCACCACTGGGCGCGGTGCCACCATTGATGCGGGGATACCAAGCTTAGCGGCGACCGCTGGGTCGCTGCCCACGTAGGCGGTGTGCGAGAGGCGACCCAAGAGGTCGGGCAATTCGTCGAGGCTGCTCACCTCAACCAGCTCCACGGCCTCCTGCCAATAGGAGGTTGGCAACGCTGCAACTTCATACCAGTAGTCCTTGGGGGCCACGCGCACCACCAGCGGTTTTTGCTGCGGACGGGCCAACACCACGTGGTCGGGGCCCACAAGCGGCACGTAGCGGACAAAATGAGGCGTAGGCCGAAATGGGATTTCTTGGTCGTCTTGGTGGTAACAGCCGCTCGTGCCGGCATGGAACAGCACTGCCTCCGCGCTCACGCCCGATGTTTGGGCGTGCGCTAAGGCGTCGATCAGGATTAGGTCCAATGCGGCCAGGTGCTCGCGGTACAGGTTGGGGTTCGACATGCCGGCATTCTATCCAGCTCCGGCGTTGAGGTCAGCCCTGGCGTCGCCCTCTCGATCCGGACTATGAACCGCCCACACCAAGAGTCTCCGTCGGGGCGTATGGACGCCCAAGGATGTGCCCTATGGCGACCGCAGCTGAAACCCCTAACTCACCGTTTCCACGCACGTTTTGGACCGCCAACGTGGTGGAGCTGTTTGAGCGCGCCGCCTACTACTCGATGGCTAGCTTCGTGGTCATCTACCTGGGGCGTCTGGGGCTTGGGGACTATTGGCCGAGCAACTTGAACGGCTTCTTGTGGTTCTTAGTTTATTTTCTACCAATCCTCTCTGGCACCATCGCTGACTACGTCGGTTTTCGGCGGGCGCTGCTGGTGGCGTTTGTGTTGCTTACGGTGGGCTATTTTCTGATGGGGTATCCGGTCTGGTTGGGCGGCGTGGAACTGCTGGCGACACCCAGTGCGGAGGTAACGGCTGGCCCCGGCGTGATGGTGCCGGTGCTGCTGGCCTTGTTGCTCATTGGCATCGGCGGCTCGGTGATTAAGCCGTGCATCTCAGGCACGGTGCAAAAAACGCACGCTGGTCGTGCCACGCTCGCCTTTGCCATCTTCTATATGGTGATCAACATTGGCTCGCTTGTGGGGCGCGTGGTTGGCTTCAGCGTGCGCAACTACTGGTCCGATTTAAGCCTTATCTTTGGCGTGGCCATGGTGGCCGCGGTGTTGGCTTTTTTTCTGGTGTTGTTTGTCTACCGCGATACCGAGTTGCCGGCGGGTGAGAGCAAACCCAAAAAGTCGATCGGGCGCATCTTGCTGGATATGGTGCTGGTCTTGGGGAACCTGCGCTTTGCGCTGTTTCTCCTGGTCTCGTCGGGCTTCTGGTTTCTTTATAACCAAGTTTACAACGTGTTGCCGCTGTACGTGAAAAAGGTCGTCGAAGTCTCACCAGCGATGGACCTGTACACCGCCGCCAACCCTATTGTCATCGTGGTGTTCCAACTGCTTATCACCAAGCAGTTCGGCAAGATGCAGCCCATCCGCTCCATCGTGATTGGCACCGTGATCATCGGCCTGTCGATGGTGGTGAATCTGATTCCGTTTATGTTGCCTGGCGGGGTGCGGAGCGCCGGCATTGGGATAGGCGCCATCGTTGTGCCGATGGGATCCTTGTTCATCATATTGACAGTCGCGCTGATTGCGTTTGGCGAGCTGTTCACTTCACCGCGTACCTATGAGTGGATCGGTGCATTGGCCCCCAAGGGGCAAGAGGGTTTGTTTTTGGGTTATGCCAACCTGCCGATGGCCATCGGTTCATTGGTAGGCGGCCCTGTGGGCGCCTTTATCTTCAACGACATCATGTGCAAGAACGCCACCAAGACTCCAGAAGGCTTGTTTGAGCTAGACTCGGCAGCTGCCACCCGTGGCTGGCTCATCTTGATGACAATTGGTTTCCTGTCGGCGTTGAGCATGTGGCTGTACAACCGTTGGCTGAAGAGCCACCCGGCGCCCAGCGTGGCATAGGATCGCTGCGTCGTGGTCACGTCCCTGCCCGCTGAACTGTTGGCTGCTGTGCGAGCACTCGCAGCCTCTCCCGACGAGCTGTTGAGCCTGTTTCCGGTGCTCAGACCTACTGCCGACCAGCTGGCCGCCGATTTTGACCACTGGTACCGTTGGGCGCGCGAAGAGCATGTCGAATTCAGCAAGGTCCAGGCAGAGGCCTTGCATGCCTTGGCCGTTCAGTTTGCAGCAATGACTGTCGGCGTCGACAAACGGCAATGGACAAGAGATGCGCTCTACGCTTCGCCCGCGTGGGAGCGGGTTCGCAAGCTCGCCGCAAAGGCCCTTGCGACCGGGCTCGGGGGTTAGTGATCGGGGTTGTCTTCGATAAAGATGGACGGCAAAGGTTCGTTGGTGGCAGTGGGCTCGCTGCCGGCAATAAACGCCTCTTCGATACTACCTACGTCGGTGGAGAGGCGGCCGGTGTCGGGGTCGACGCGGACAAAGACGACGTTGTCCGGGGGCGTAAACGCGCGGCGCGGCACGCCTTCGAGAGCGCGGCCCATGAAGCGGATCCAGATTGGTAGTGCGGTGCTGCCGCCGGTGGCGCGGCCGAGCGGTGCATTGTCGTCGAAGCCAACCCACACCACCGCGACAAGTTCGGTGGAGAAACCGCCAAACCAAACGTTCCGAGATTCATTGGAGGTACCGGTCTTCCCGGCCAGCGGCCGGTCGAGCACCAGTGCCTTGGTCGCCGTGCCTTCTTCCACCACCGAACGCATCATGTCGGCCAACACAAACGCCACCGCGGGGCGCAGTACCTCTTCAGGAGCGCTCTTGTTCTCTTCCAGGATGTTGCCGGCGGCATCGGTGACCTTGCGCACGAAAATGGGTGGCGCGGCGTAGCCTCCTGAGGCAATGGTGGCGTAGCTGTTGGCGAGCTCCAATGGCGTCACGTCGCCGCTGCCAAGTGCCAGGGTCATGTTCTCAGGTAGCTCGGAGTTGATGCCCATCTTGTGGGCGAGTTCAATCACCTTCGCGGGCGTGATTTTCTCGATGAGTTTTACTGAGCAGGTATTTTTTGAGCGCAACAGCGCAGTGCGGTAGGTGATGTTGCCGTCGAATTTCCCATCTTCATAGTTCTCTGGCTTCCAGGCTTTGCCGCTCCACTGGTCGCGAATGACGATGGGCGTGTCGGGACAAATCGAGGCGGGAGTCATGGCACCGGTGTCGAGGCCGGTGGCGTAGACAATCGGTTTGAACGACGAGCCGGGTTGGCGTTTGGATTGCACGGCCCGAATGAGGCCGCCTGCCACTTGGTCGTAGCCGCCCACCAGCGCGCGCACGTAGCGGCTGTAAGGGTCTATGGCCACGAGTGTCCCTTGCGCCTTGGGCACCGGCACGAGCTCGGCTTGCACCGTGAGCTTGCTTTTGTCGCTGGACAAGCGAGTGGGCACGTTCACGAGGTCCACCGTAACCAAGTCGCCGCGATTCAGGATTTCGGCGACATCGCGTGGTGCCGGGGTGTTGTCGGTGGCTGAAAAGCGTCGCGCCCATTCCAGGCTCTTCAGGCTCAAGCGACCAGCGGCGGTGCCGAGGTCCAACCAGATAACACCATCTAAAGAGTCAACTTTGGTGACCAGCGCCATCACCCGCGCGCCCTCCGTCAGCGGTGTGAGCGTCAGGAACTTTGCTTCGGGAACCGGGGCCGCAGTTGCTTCCACCACTTTGCCGTCTTCGCCGATTTCTTCCACCTTGGGTTCGTTGTCGCCAGGCTCATCGGGTAACTCCAGCACGAAGCGTGATAGATCCCACACATACGGGAGGCGCCGGGATTGTAGGGCATCCACCGCTGTGCGTCGTGCGAGTTTCTCGTTCAGGGCGGCGTGCAATGCTTTGCTTGTGCGCTCGAACTGATCCACCTCGATGCGTTTGCGGGCACCCGCATAACCTTGGCGTCGGGCCAGCTCTTCGAGCCCCTGGCGAAGTGCGTCCTGCGCAGCCAGTTGCGCACGGGCATCCATGCCGGTGTAAATCGTGAGGCCGCCCTCCATCACCTGCTGTTCACCATACTTCTCAATCAACAGACGGCGAACCTGCTCGACATAATGGGGGAGGCGATTGAAATAGAGGGATGTGGCGGGCGGCGCCGGCGCAGGTTTGGCGATCTCGCGATCGGCTGCAGCTTTGTCTGCCCAGTTGTTGGCCACCATCTGGTTCAATACATAAATCTGCCGCTCCTTGGCCGCGGCCGGATTGGCGCGCACCGTGTATTTGCTGGGATTTTTGGGGATAGAGGCCAAGAGCGCCGCCTCGCCCAAGTCGAGCTCACGCGCCGATTTGTCAAAGTAGACCCGCGCCGCTGCCTCGATGCCGTAGGCGCCCGAGCCAAAGTAAATGTGATTCAAGTAGAGGTGCAGGATGCCGTCTTTCGTGAGCGTTTGTTCCAGTTCGCGCGCCAGAATCGCTTCACGCATCTTGCGGGTGTAGGTGCGCTCCGGGCCTACAATCAGCGCCTTGACCGTTTGCTGCGTAATGGTGGAGGCGCCCTGCAGGTGTGCCCCCGGGCGGAGGTTCTTGAGCGCTGCGCGCAAGATGCCCAGGTAGTCGAGACCCTGGTGGCTGTAGAACCGCTCATCTTCGGCGGCGACAAACGCATAGGTGACATGTTTCGGCAGCGATTCGACCGGGATGACGGTGCGGCGCTCCTTCGCGAACACCGCGACCAATTGACCATCATCGGAATAGACGTGTGAGCCTTGCGGCGGACGGTAGTCGGTGAGGCTGCGGATCTTCGGAATTTGCGCTTGCAAATATAGGTAGCTCGCGATGAGGCCTATTAGCAGCGCGGCAAACAGCGCGGCGACAACAAGAAGAACACGGCGGGGCTGAAGCTTCATGGGGACTTATCCAGACCTAATTCAGAACGCTTTGGGGGTATCGAGGGTGCCGGCTTCGGTGCTGGCGGCGAGCGGTCGTAGCGCGGCGTTTTGTGCGGCTTCGACCTGGTGCAGGATGCCGACAATGGCCAAAAACTCTGCGTAGAAGTTTTTGGAGGCAAAGCCCCAGGTGCGCTTTTCGTAGTTGTCGATGAGGTAGACCAGGTCGGTCGAACCGACACTCGCGACCGCGCGGCGCACGCCGTTGGGGCCGTGATTGTAGGCGGTAATTGCGAGTGGCCAGGTGCCCAACATTTGGTAGTTCTTCTTGAGCATCTTGGCGGCAGCGCGCGTGGATTTGAGGACGTCATAACGTTCGTCGCCTGGGGGGGCGATCTTTAGGCCGAGGCTCTTGGCGGTGGCCGGCATCAGCTGCCAGATCCCTACCGCACCCACTGACGAGCGGGCCACAGGATTAAAGGTGGATTCGACAAATGGTAGCGCCGCAATTTCCACCGGCAAGCCTTCGGTGCGCAGGATCTCCTGCATTTGTGGCAGGTAGGGCTTGGCGCGCGCGAGGCCCTCGCGGAACCGGTCGGCCACGCCTCGTTGCGAGCGGACCCGCTCCCAGGCGCCCTCTAGGCGGCTTGGGTCGTCGGCGCCACCACACAGTGCGAGCAAGATGCGATCTTCGCCATCCACCGGTGTCGGCTCGGTGGCCAAGCGCCGTAGGCGGGCTTTCAGATCGGCGAGAGCTTCATGCACGGCACGTTCGGCTTTCGCCGGGTTCACTTTGCCGTCGGCATCTGTCGGTAGCTCAATCACCTGCCAAATCAGGTCGAGGCTCTCGCGGTCGTGCAGCACCACGCGATCGCTGTCATGCTTCGTGAAGATCTCCGACCAAAAACGTACCGCGGCGAGCAATTCGTCAGGCGCAGGAAAACTTTCGAGCTGCGGCACCGGCACGTCGGGGTCGGCGAGCAAATTCTGCCACGCCCAGGCAGGCGACACCGTGCCGAGCACTGCGGCGACACAAACAGACGGCACATGGCGCAATGCGCCGCGGGGGCAGGTCATGCGTCTACGTAGAGTGGTTGCGTTCATGTCTGTCGCGGGCCTCGTTAGCATGCGAGGCCTTCGCGAACAGCATGGTTACGCCATTCGCCAAGGCCGGTAAAGATCTACCAACTCTAAGGTATCATCGGCGATCTTGAGGTCCAGCCGGTCGCGCAAACCTTGGGCATCGCCCGAGTGTTGGAACGGGAACGGATGGTTCAGTTCGATGCGCACGTTTTCGACCAAGAAGTCGAACATGCCGCGCGGGTTTCGGTAGCTGCCCTTCCAGAGACCTACGATATGCGGCAAAGCACCAAGTGGCCCCACGGTGCCGATGCGCAGCTGCATCATACCCGGCATCATGCGGGCAAAGGGATACATGCGGAAGCCGTAGCCGAAGAACGGGGTGGTGCCGGCCGAGATAATTCGTGCATCCCCTTCGAAGAGCGTCGTGCCTGGCTCGATTTCCTGCACGGCGTCGCCGCGGCGCGGATCGACGTAGTAGGCGCGGCCCACGGTGACCACGCGACCTTCCAAACGTTCGCCCGTACCTGCGACCAAACGTGGGACGGTGCGGCTCAAGATGGCCGCCAAGTAGCCGGTGACATTTTGCATCATGGCCTTGAGCAGCCTGTTCTTCGCGCGGGCCTTGATGCGGTTGTAGTCGTCGAGGATTTGCGAGTCGTACCCGACGCCGCCAAAGAAGAAGCGCTCGCCATCGAGGTCGATGAGCGGGATCGATTGGGTGCGGCTCGGGACGTAGTTGACCAGCGTGCGGAGGTCGTTGATCGGGTCGCCTGCGCCCACCACGCCGCACATGCCGTTACCGGTGCCCAACTTCAAGAAGGCAAAGCGCGGGTTACCGAGCAGATCTTGGGTTTCGCCGAAACGGCGGTAGCGCTCCATGCGCCAGGCGTTGGATTCGTGTACGTAGTGATGAATCAGGTTCACCGCGCGGACCAGCGTGCCATCGCCGCCGCCACATACCACCGTGCCATAGCCGCGTTGAACGATCTGCCGGGCCATTGCCTCGGCTTCGTCTAAGGACCGCGACGCATACACGTGATCGCTACCGACAATCGCCGTAGCCTTTTGCACCATGGAGTCGGTCACGCGACGCGCGTTGCGGTTTAACAGCACAGCAATGCGGCTGGGATCCGGCTGCGCCATCGGAAGCTTCTCGGTCGCACGTCGTGCATACGACTCAGTCGGCATCCGTACGGGTGTCAGCATAAAGTCTCCTCATCTCCCCACGCTGGCCCCGTCTCCCAACGGTTGGCCTCATACGACCTGGCAGCGTTTTCCTTGCGTCGCCTCTTGTAAGCACAGACCGTACCAACGAGTCACTTTTACCCAGGGAAAAATGCTCCCTCTTAACAGCCTGTTATGAATGTAGGTTATTAGGCGACCTACTCACGAAGGGGGCAGAGTGCGAAGCTGGCTACCCAATTTCACGCAAGTGCGAAATTCGTTACACACCTATGGCGAAAATGTCCGATGTCGTGGTGCGTTAGAAAGGCCGCGTTGCGTCGGCTTTTTGGGCTAATTTCTTAGGCGGATCAAGGTATTTCAGCACTTTATAGGTGATGAAGCCGAGTCCCGCGCACGCCAGTAGGAAGAGCGGGTAGCTGAACCACCAGTTTTCAGCGCCTGTCATCATGCTCCACTCAGACATGCCGCCCACGCCGGCCAAGAACGACAGCGGCATGAACACTGTCGTGATGATGGTAAGCCGACGCACCACTTCGCCCGTGCGGTTGGCGGTGTGGCCGAGCTCGTTGTTCACCAGCGACAGGTGGAGCTCCATCAGCGAGGCAATCATTTCCCGGCATATTTCGACCACTTCTACGAACTTCACGAGATGGTCGTAGATGTCCCGGAAGCGGTAGATGGCTTTTTCGCTCACAAACGGCGAGTCCCGGCGACAGACTTTCACCAGGATTTCACGCTCGTGGAACAGGCTCTTGCGCAGTGCCAAGAGCTCCCGACGCAACCGCAGCACCGCCGCCGGGGAAAAGCTGGGCGATTTCGCTAGGATACTCTCTTCGACATGGTCCAGGTCATCTTGTACGGCCTCGATGGTGCGCAGCTTGTCGTCGACGATTTGGTCCAAGATCACGTGCAAGAGGAAGTCGGGCCCGCGCGCCAGTGCCCCAGGTTCGTGTTGGACAGCAGCTTCGAGAGCGTGGTGCGCCTTGAGGTCGTTGGCGTGGGCGGCGACGCTTACCAGATAGTCGCGTCCCAGGAAGAAGTCGATTTCCTCCACCGATAGCGTTCTATCCTTATAGTGGTAGCGGTTGAACAGGATGAAGGTGTTGTCGGCGAAATCCTCCAACTTCGGGATTTGGTCGTCGTCCAAACAATCTTCAATGGCCAACGGATGCAGGCCCAATGGCTTGGCGAGCGCCAGCAGCTCTTCGCGGCTAGGCTTCACCAAGTCGAACCAAAGATAAGTCCCGGGACCGCGCGCGGCGAGGGCCGCCTCGGCACTGGGAGCCTCAGTCATCTCGCCGGTATCGGCAATGATGAGATAGCGGTGCGCCGACATGGTGGGCTGCTACGACCAGCGGGCGCGCAAGTGTTGCACCAGGCCGTTGGTGGAGCTGTCGTGCGCGAGTGGGGCGTTGGCGTCTTGAAGCTCCGGCAAGATCTTGCTGGCCAATTGTTTGCCCAGCTCCACGCCCCATTGGTCGTAGGAGTTCAGATCCCAGAGCACGCCTTGCACGAAGATCTTGTGTTCGTACATCGAAACCAACATGCCCAGCGAGGTGGGCGTCAGTTCATCTAGCACAATGCTGTTGGTGGGGCGGTTGCCAGGGAAGGTCTTGTGGCTTGCCAGCAGCGTGAGCCGATCGCCTTGGATACCCTGTTTTTCGAGCTCGGCGCGGGCTTCGTCTTGGGTTTTGCCGAGCATCAACGCTTCCGTTTGTGCCAGGAAATTGGCGAGCAGGATGCGTTGGTGGTTCTTGAGCGCGTGGTGTGGCTTGGCGGCCACAATGAAGTCGGCTGGGATGAGCCGAGTACCTTGGTGGATCAACTGATAGAACGCGTGCTGGCCGTTGGTGCCTGGCTCGCCCCAAATAATCGGCCCGGTGGTGTAGGCACCAATCCGTTCGCCGTGGCGCCGCGTGCTTTTGCCGTTCGACTCCATGTCGGCTTGCTGCAAATAGGCTGGCAGCCGGTGCAGGTACTGGTCATACGGCAGCACCGCGTGCGAAGCCGCGTCGAAGAAGTTGGCGTACCAGACGCCTAAGAGGCCCAACAGCACCGGCAGGTTGTCGGCAAACGGTGCGGTGCGGAAGTGCTCATCCATCGCGTGGGCGCCGCCCAAGAGCTCCTCAAAGGCGTCCATTCCCACCATGCAGGCAATCGGCAGGCCGATAGCCGACCACAGTGAGTAACGGCCACCCACCCAGTCCCAGAACTGAAACATGTTGGCAGGGTTGATGCCGAACTTCTTCACCTCAGCTTCAGCGGTGCTCACGGCGACGAAGTGCTTGGCCACGGCGGCCTCGCTCCCCAGTTTTTCCACCACGAAGTTGCGTGCGGTGTGGGCATTGGTGAGCGTCTCTTGAGTCGTGAAGGTCTTGGAGGCGACGATGAACAACGTGGTTTCTGGGTCTAGGCGTTTGAGCGTTTCGGCCATGTGGCTGCCGTCTACGTTTGACACGAAGTGCGGTTGAAGCCGGGGGTGCCAATAGGGGCGCAGCGCCTCGGTGACCATCACCGGCCCGAGATCGGAGCCGCCGATGCCGATATTCACGATGTCGGTGACCGGCTTGTTCGTATGTCCGCGCCACGCTCCACTTTGCAGCCGTTCAACAAAGGCACGCATTTGGGTGAGTACGGCGTTGACCTGCGGCATCACGTCCACGCCACCCACGCACATTGGCCGGTTGCTGCGATTGCGCAGCGCCATATGCAACACCGCGCGATCTTCGGTGAGATTGATCTTGTCGCCAGCAAACAGCTGGTCGCGGGTCTGACGCAGCTGCGCGCGTTCGGCCAGCTTGACCAACAGGTGCAACGTCTCCTCGGTGATGCGGTTCTTTGAAAAATCGAGGAACAACGGACCCACGCTGCGGCTCATTCTCTCGGCGCGCTTGGGATCACTGGCGAACAGCGCGCGCATCGGGGTGCGTTCAAGCTCCGCCTTGTGGTTTTGCAGAGCCTTCCATTCGGGCGAATCGGTGATTGCGTGCATGGGTGAGCACCTCCTAGGAGCGTGAGGCCGCGACTCTTCACGAGGTTGGCGCGAGAGGCAAGAGGGCCGCGTGACCGTGACCCTCACCACAGCGCTTTGTCGTCGTTAGGGTGTTACACGGATCGGGTTGGTCAACAGCCAGCGGTAGTCGACATCCGCCAGTTCACGGGCGTCACCCAGCGCGTTTTCCAAGTGGTACGGGCGGATCCAGAGCTCGACGTAGTAGGCCCCTGGCGCCGTGACGTTTTGGTCGAGGGTACCGCCCAGCGTCGTGACGGTGGCCACGTCGGTGGTACCTTGGGCATCGATGCGTTTGAGCACCATGCGGATTTCGGCCGTCAGTGCCTCGGTTGGGGTAAAGGGTGCGCCGCGCACCAAACCCGGGGCGGTGGGCGCTTGCACGTGCAAACGTACTGGGCCTTGGCTGACGCTCCCGAGGGGCAGCAGGGTCGTGCCGTGGCTACCTTCGAACTTGAAGCCTTGGGGCTCACCAAACAGCGTGAAGACGCTATAGCCACGCCCTAGGCGGATGGCTTCGGCCAAGCCGTCGGGGGTAAGGGCGGTGACGAGAAGGCGGTTCTCCAACATCCGTTGTAGGCGGGCGTAGGAGTCTAGACGCACATTGTCGGAGAGCATGAGTTGCCCGCCACTGATCAGCACCGTGAGTGCGTTTGGGTACAATACGGCCGCAGCCTCGCAGGCCAAGAGGGCGCTTCCCGAGCAAACCGGCTCTACTGAGCCGTTGCGATGAATGTCTGAGCCCAAAAGCCCGGTCACGAGGCGTGTTTGGTTGACGGTACGCCATTTTTCGAAGCCGGCTTCGGGCATGGCCAAGTTGAACAGCGCCAGCACTACCAGGTCGGGGTGGGCACCCGAGTCGGAACCCAACAGGAAGTCGTCAATGATGCGGATCTTGTCGAGCGCCTGAAGCGGGTCGCCGGAGAGGGTATCGCTGCCGCCAGTGAGCGCCAGCAGGCTCGCATGGACGTTGTACCACTCCATCGCCTCGACGCCGCTATCCAAGAGCCGCTGGGCAGACAGATCGGGTTCCTCAGAGTGTACAACGGCCACCACCGCACCGGCATTTTTGATGTCGGTGACTGTTGCTTGGCACTCCTCTAGCGGTCGCGCATCGTTCAGCGCACCGTACGAGGTTGCGTGTTCGAGATGATGATGCATGCCAAGGGGGGCCGTGTGATCGGACTCGAACCCCGCTTGCACCAGCACTCGTTGTCCGGTGCCAGCACACTTCAGGCGGTTAGCAATGGGCAAACCCTCTTGCATCACGAGCTCGTCGCCGCGCCCGGCGTCGTAATAGAGCACCTCTGGGAAGCCGAAATCCTGCATCAAGTGCGGGTGGTCGGTCATGTAGAGGAAATCGAAGTCGTTGGCGCAAATCGCCTCCCGCAGGTCGTTGATGCACTCGGTGTTGGGCACGCCATCGGGTTGTGGGTTGTTGTCACAGCCATCGTGGGAGTAGGCGCTGTGCATGTGTAACACGCCGCGTACCTCATGCAGCGCTGGGCCCACCATCGGATCGCCCGCCAAACCGTCGTGGTCTTGGTCGGTGGGAGCATCGCTTGGCGTTTGTGTCGAATCCCCAGGACCGATCACGCCGGGATCGCCTTGTTGGGCATCAATGGCATCGCTGGGGTGGCCATCGTTGCGGGAACAACCGACAAGGATTGCGAGAGCGCCTACAAACAGCTGCAAACGACCATTGGCTATCATAGAACGGTCTTCTGACACGTTGGCGGTGAACCCGCAATCGTTCTGCAGGCGCCCACCCCGGCGCCGGAGTGTGCTGATGCAACAAGAGCCAACGGTGACCAAGGTGAGCTTTCTGACGACCCAAGCGCTCAGCTTCGCTGAGCTTACGGAGGCGGCGTTGGCCCACGGCCTGACGGCGGCGCGGTTTGCGACTGTGCTCAAACATCGCGGCCTGTTTCTAGGGCGGACGCGTTTGGATCCGCAGTCGCCACCCGCAATGATTCCTGCTGGCAGCGAGATTCGCATCTACAGCTTTATCGAGGAGCCGACGCGCATTCCGCTGACCCAGAGCGACATTCTCGATGTCGATGCGGGTGTGGTGGTGGTGAACAAACCGGCTGGAATTCCGGTGCAAGGCACGCGTGCTAGTATCTACCTGTCGCTCGAAACCCAATTGGCCGAACTTCTCAAGCTTGACTGGCTCACCCCCGTCCATCGCCTGGACCGCGAAACCAGTGGCGTGATTCTGTTTGCGACCAACCCCGGCGCGGCCCGGGAGCTGCATGCGCAGTTCCAAGAGCGTACCGTGGCCAAGAGCTACTTGGCCTGGGTGCGGCCACCGCCAGGGGAGTCGGTTTTCTCCGTGTCTGGAGCTATGGCCCAAGTGCCACATCCCCGTCATGCTCGCTACGCCTTGGTGGAGGCGTCGCACCCCGAGGGCCGGGCCAGCTTGACGCACTTCGAACGCTTGGAAACTGTCACCGACGATGCCTTGGTGTGTGCGCGACCTCATACCGGGCGTACCCATCAGATCCGGGTGCACTTGGCGTCGGTGGGTAGCCCGATTCTAGGAGATGGTTTGTATGGTTCGCCGGCGAGCGCTGCCGCAGCTACGCGCCTGCTCTTGCACGCCCAGCGCCTCACGGTGATGTTGGGAGCCGGACGTGTTCCCCATGAGTTTGTGGCGCCCGTGCCCGCCGACTTCAAGGTGGCACGATAGGCGCGCGGTCAGTCATCGCTGTCGTCACCATCCTGCGCCGCTTCGTCTTCTGCCTCTTCTTGTGCGAAGGCCCACTCATGGATCTCGTTGGTGGTGTCGTCGACGTACAGATGCGCGGCGGTGAGGGACGGGTCGATGACCCAGACATCCCAGGTCTCATCGTCATCGAGATTGTTGGAGGCAACGCAGGCGTAGTTTGAGGGACTGGCAAATCCGCGTACTTCGAACGGTACTTCATCCAGTGGCCCGATGTGCTCGTCGCCCATCGACAGCGTGTAGTGAGCAGGCGGTGTGCGCGCGGTGAGTCCGAGCGCGCTGAGTGATGTGGCATACTGGCCGTTTGTTCGCTTCGCGTCGTCTTGCGCTCGTTTGCAGTCCATGAGCCACGTTGCGGCTTCGGCGCGAGCGTCGAGTTTTTGGTCGCGCAGGCACATCGGGACCGCGATCGATACGACGATGATGCTCGTGTACATGAGCACCACCGTCGCGACCACCGGTTGGCCCAACAACGGCGCCAGAATCACGGCCCAGAAGCGTCGGCGCAGGGCAGGCTCAGTCCCCGGCGCCATAAAATCGCGCAAGGCGCGTACGCGGCGCGACAGGTAGGGGTGACCGATCGTCAGCTCGTAGATATGGGCCCAGAAGCGTTTGGTTTCATCGACGGCTTGTTGGCTGAACAACGCTGGAGAGGCGTGCTGGGCGAGGTGTCTGCCGGTAGCCAAAATCATCAGGCCGCGGCTCGCCGCATCGAGGCTGCCTGCGACCACGAGGCCACAGCGATCACACGAGTATTCGCACGCGCGCGAATAGGCTTGGCTGATGAGCGGCACCATACGGCCCGGCAACAGCCAGATGGCATGTTTGAGGTGCCCCAGCGCGATGTGACCGAGCTCGTGACCGATCACGAAATCCAAGGCGCGGGGGTCGTCTTTGCAGGCCTCAATGAGGTCGGAATACAGGATGACGAAGTTGCGGCTGAACAGGCGGGTCGCAAACGCGTTGAGCGTACCTCCCGCTTGGGTCACGTAGGTCTCAGGTGGAGTTTTCAGGCCCAAGCGCACGCTCGCCTGCTCCACGCGCGCGTACAGCTCCGGTAGCTGCTTTGCCGTGACCTTTACGGCATTGCCGCGGATGTGAGCCAAGAACAGCTGCTGCATGCAGACCAACAGGCCGACGCCCACCAATAGCAATGGTGCGAGCAGAATGAGCCAGAGCGCGCACGACGCGGTGATGGCGAGCAACAGCCCCCAATAGGTCTCTTCCTTTTCCAAGCGCAGTTGCTTCAGCGTTAGCGTCGCGAGATTCGGGGCCGTCACCGTTGGGTTCATAAGCGTCAACCTGACACAGCCTCAGGGGAGCGAACAAGCGCGTTGGGACAGCACTGATTCGGCATGGGTGCAGGGCACGGCTGCCTACCGACTTCGAAGTGGCAAAATGGGGGCGCTCTTGTTAGAACGCCAACGTGGTACGTACTTCAATCAAACGAACGTCCTCGAAGCGCCGCGTGCCGGCAGGGGTGCACACTGAGCAGGTGCTGGCTGATGCCCGCGCCGTTATCGAAGCCGAAGGGCGCGCGGTGTTGAACCTGGCCTCACGTATCAACGGCGAGTTCTGCCGGGCGGTGGAGGTGATTCTCAACTGTCGCGGCCGCGTGGTGGTGACTGGGCTCGGGAAGAGCGGCATCGTCGGGCGGAAGATCTCCGCGACACTCGCGTCGACCGGCACGCCATCACTGTTCATGCATGCGGCCGAAGCCGTGCATGGCGATTTGGGGCGGCTTACGAGCGAAGACGTGGTGCTGGCGCTTTCCAACTCGGGTGAGTCGGAAGAACTGGTGCGCATTATCAAACCCCTCAAGTCGATGGGGGCGTTACTGATTGCCCTCACCGGCAACGATGACTCGACGCTCGCGCGCTATGCCGACGTGGTGTTGAGCATCGGCGATGTGGTCGAGGCGTGGCCGATGGGACTTGTGCCCACTGCGAGCACCACGGAGACGATGGTGATCGGGGATGCACTGGCGATCGCGTTGT
>JAKLEG010000710.1 GCA_022703175.1 Myxococcota bacterium
GCCGTATTCGCAGTCCAAGCAGTCGCCGCTGTTGGCCATCATGCCGAGGCCCCAGTGGTTGGGCATGCGGCCAAACTTCAACTCCAGCTGCTCGTTCAGCGCGGTCAGGCGGGCGTAGGCGCGACGCACGACGATGGCGTCCGCAAGCTTTGTCTGCGAGGTACTCGTCAGATCGGTGGGCGTGCCGTAGCCGGTGCGGCCCAGGCTCTGCGGGTTGCTACCCATCACCAGGTTATCAAACACATCGAACGTCGTGATGATGTGTACGCGATCGGTGACATTGATCTGCGGTTCCAAGCGCAAGCGCATGTTGGTGGCATTGTACTCGGGGCTCGCACGGTTGAGCGGGCCGCCGTAGCGAGGCCCCGCGTCCACGGTGACCGTTTGGCCGGCGTCGTTGACGTAGCTTCCAGGGATTGTCAGTTGTTCAATCGGTGCGCCGTTGTCGAAGTCCAGCTTGCGCATCATGTCGCCGCGCAGGCGGAAGTAGCCATGCACCTCCAACAGCGACGTGGCAGGCTTCACCAACAACCAATCGTCCCGGTTCCAGTCTTCGAGCGTGATGTCACCCGTGGGCGGCGCGAACGGCACGGTGGTGGTTTGTGCCGGGGGTTGCGTCGGCAGGTCCGCGGGAGCCGGAGGCGCGGGGGGCGCAGGCACGGCAGGATCGGCCGGGGGATTGGCGGCGGTAGGTGTTTGGGCAGAGGCCGCGGAGGCCCACAACGAAAATACAATCAAAGCAGTGCGAAACGACATCACGTGCACTCCAAAGTTCCATGAGGATAGCAAATGGCGCGCGACTCTATACGTAGCTTCAGGTGGCTTCAAGGCCGCGAATCCTTGTAGAATTGTTCCCACCTATGACACCGACGACCTCCGAAAATTCTGCCGAGTTGTCTCCCAAGACCTGCGAGATGCTGGGACGCATCGAGGATGCCCACCTGCGCACCGAAGTCCAGGCTGTGGCTGAGCTGTGCATGGCGGCGCTCAACGAGCTGTCACGCTTGCACCTGCCGCAGGACCACTTCGAAGAGGGAGAGCACGCGCGTCCCCCCGATGATAAGTATTTGGAGCTGGCTCCCTACATGTTGAAGGCGGTGGCCAGCATCAATGGCATCATTGGCTACATCGCTGAGCACTTCGAGCCGCCCGCAGCTCGGACCTCCGCGGTGGATGATGATGCCTTCGACTTGGAGTTTGACTTGGTGGATGGCCCGACCGGCGATGGCGTTGGGCTCACCAAAGACAAGGCCGAGGTGCGCACCTTGAGCCCGCGCGAACAGGTTTCCGATACGCTTTACGCCTTTGGCGGCATGTTGCGCAGCCGTGAGCAGGACTTTGCGGCGCGCCTGCGCCATGCGCTTACGCAAAGTGATCGTTGGCCGCTCTTGTCGGAGCTCGACGACGCCACGCACCGGCTGACGAAGGCTGTGCAGGGTGTGATGTTTGGCGTGATCGGTGTGTTCGTCAAAGATATCAAGCGCGAGGAGATTCTGCCCTCGTACCGCTCGGGAATTCGAGAGTCGGTGGCGCTGCGTGCGGCGCTGACGGAGCTGACCTACCACGTCAATCGCTTCAATGCGGCCATCGGCACCGCCGAGGCCGACACGGTCAAGCCTTTGCTGGTCGCAGTCTCCGATCGCCTGACGCGCTTTGCTGCGCGTAGCGAGTATCGGACGCTGCGGGCCGAGGACAAAAAAGCCGTCATCGATTTTCGTGCCAGCCTCTTTGCGTTGCGTCACCAAAAACAGATTGCCATGGCGCCCTTGGCGCATGCGGTGGAGGGCTTTTCGAAGTTCTTAGAGGCGATGAGCGCTATTAACCACCGCGAGGTGCTGGTGTTGCACGATCGGCAGCGCTTGGCGATGTGTGGCGAGCGGCTACGCACCGTGCGAATGCGCGCCTTCGACGATCGCGAAGGCGCCTCGATCGCGTTGAACGCCGTGGTGTTGGAGCTCGGTGCCGTCGCAGGGCGCAACCCCGAGTTGGATGATGCGCGCCGAGATTTCAACCCGGCGACGATTGGCGGCGACGCGATCATGCCGGAGATTGCCCGCTGGCAGAAACTCATCGACACCACGATGGCCATGGTGGGTTAGCACTGGCGGTGCCCAACACGAAATCTCGCCGGCTGCGCGTGGTCGACCGTAGAGTGTTGCGACCAGGGCCTCAAAAGGAGTGCGGTCGGTGCTGCCTCTGGGATCGCCGAGATAGCTCGAACGTGGCTCATACCGTGTCGTACCTGCCGATCCTCACCGCGCCTGCTCCGTTGACCCCGGTGCCATAAGCCAGGGAAGTTTGGCGTTACTTCTCTGCGTTCAACGGTAGACCGACGCGGTCCGGATGTGGGATGACAGCCCTTCGTAGCCAGGGAGTCTCACGATGGAATGCCGGATCTATTTGTTGTCGCTAGGAATGGTTGGGTTGGCAGCGTGCAGCGGCACGACCACGCCCACCAAGAGTGCCACCGATGCGGATCCTGTGATGGGAGATCCGCTCGTGCCCGGCCACGATGGGGCGAACGGAGATCTCGTACCAGGTGATGTGGCTTCCGGGGACGAAACGCCAGGCGGGGACACTCCCTATGTCGCACCCTGGCCCGAATGGATCTTCAGGCACTGGATTTGGGAAGGGGAGAGCACCCAAGAAAGCGCCATCGCC
>JAKLEG010000711.1 GCA_022703175.1 Myxococcota bacterium
CACCCCCGAGATCAAAGCCCTGCTGGGCGCCCCTACCGTCGCGGGTCTGCATCGATTTGTGAAGGAATTACGGGCAGATCCAACCACATTGCCGTACCCTCAAATGCCGCGGATCACAACCGCGTCGATGCGCGAGGGGCTGTTGCACAGCCACGCCAACACCCAGCGCCTGTGGGCCGCCAAAGCCAACTTGGGATTGGGTACCGATGCCGGCATCTGCTTCAACCTGCACGGCTCGCCGGTGGAGGAGCTGTTGCGTCTGGAGCAGGCTGGCCTACCGCGCGCCGAAGTGCTGCGCCTGGCCACCTCAGGAGGGGCCCGACTGTTGAACCTTCATGACGCGTTGGGCACGGTGCAAGTAGGCTTCCGCGCCGACCTCTTGGTCGTGGCCGGCAACCCCGATGAGGACTTGCACACCATCACCGCTGTGAAGCAGGTGCTGATTGATGGTGTAGAGCAACGGCTGGGGCCGCCGGGATTTTGGGAGCAGGCTGAGCTGTTGCTGCGCTTGTGGTGGGTAAGCTGACCTCTGCAGAATTACGGCAGCTCGGGCATGCGGGCGACCACGATCTCATGAAGCTTGGCGGCGCCTACCTTCGCCGTCCAATCAATCACGCGCTTGCCCATGGGCACCACATCGTCACGCCTCGTGTGCAGAAGCGCCGTGAAAATCGCGGCGGATTCGGGTTCCAAAAGCGCCCGCGGATCGTTGAGTGCGGCCCACAACACCTTGCGCTCGCTCTCTGGTAATACATCGATTTCATTAGAGAAAATTGCTTGACCTGCGGAACTTAGAGCCGCCCGCTTGTCGACTTCCGTGGGGTGCGGATACTTGAGGCCTAACTCCAAATCCAAATAGGCCGCATAACCGGGATCCGCCGTCACGCGATCAAACAACGCTCGCGCCCCGGCACTGAGGCCGGTAATGGCATCGACTTGGTAGGTGCCGATCGTCTTGGCTTGCGTGTAGCTAAGTGCATGCGCCAGTGCCACGGCTTGGGTATCGCTGAGCGCATCCACGGAGGCCTTGAGCGGCTCGCCGCCCTTAACCTGCTGTCGCACGTCCAGTTCCTTAAAGGTTGCTCGTAAGGCATCAGCGGTGCGCAACGGCCAGTAGGCTTGCAGATCGGTCCGCACGTCGTCGAACCGCGGATCGTTGCGCAGCTTGTCATAGAGCGCCACGTAATAGGAACCATGCACCATCGCGTCACGGTGCTCTGGCGCGCGGTCGCTTGAAATCAACTCGCCCAGCACATACCCGGTCCACACATTTTCGCGAGCCACAGTCTGCAGCTCATTGTGCAGGCTCTTGCCTTGGGTCAACGGGCTCTTGAGTGTTTTGCTGCCCTCATTGGGAGGTGTCAGGGCGGAGAGCGGCGCAAACGATTGCTCCCGCCGCTTGTGAGCCGCGTCGACGCCTTTGAGTTCTTCAGCGCCGAATGCCAACGATGCGGTGCCAAGAATGATTCCAGGGATTCCCCCCAGAACCATCATCGCCAGTCCCGCGCCGCCCATGAGCGTGCCGTGCCCCGCGTTCAGCGCGTTCGGCTCCCATTCGTCATTGGCGACCAGCACACGTCCTTCGATGGCCGTGCCCTTCGCGTCCACCACTTGCACACGCTCGCCATACGGCAAGGCTTCATTAACGTCCTTCTTGTTGAACTTGAGCTCGTCGGCCCAGAAAAAGGCCGCGCAGAACTCACCAGCCGCACCGCGCGGCAACTCCACCAACACGAAGTCACGCCCCGATTGACCGCGTGCAGCCCGAACGGCGCTCAAAAAACGCTGCCAATCGTTGGCCGAGGAGAACAACAATTGCTCGCTAAACTGACCGTTCAGGTTGGCTCGACCAACCGCGACCTCGTCAAGGTCTTGGCGGTTTTTGGCACTGAGCGAACCTGTTCCATCAAGGCGACGCAGATCCATTTTAGTTCTCCTCAACCATGTTACTCGGCCAACGGGCCGGCAAACATCATCTCATTCGCAGAACACCTGGTCAAGCCACGCGCGCGTGGCCTGCTACGACCCGGCCTTCTACCGGTGTGACTTTAGCGGATTTGCTCCGTGATCTCCAGGGGAGACTGGAGCCTCGCCACATGGGCAGCGGCGTACTATATCGGCAGCCGAACGCTACGCTCGACGTACCAGCTCGCCCGCCTCGCCCTTCACTTCGTCGGTGACATATGGGAGCAGCACGCCAAACACGCTACCCTTGCCCATCTCGCTTTGCACCGCGACGCTGCCGTGATGGGCCTCCACGAAACTCCTGACGATAGCCAACCCCAAACCGGTGCCACCGAACTCACGTGTGGAGCTGTTGTCGACTTGATAAAACGCCTCCCAAATACTTGACAGTTTGTCGGCCGGGATGCCGATGCCGTGGTCCACCACCCGCAGCCGCAGGTAGCGATTGCGCTCGGGTTCGAAACGATCGAACTGGGTGGCGCCCGTGGGCGGTGCCTCCACGCGATCGGCGATGACCTCGATGCGCCCCATAGGCTTGCTGAACTTGACCGCATTTCCTAGCAAATTGGTTACAACGCGACGAATTTTGTCGCGGTCGATCGCGATCGGGGTCAGATCCGGCAAGGTTTCGACGGCCACGGTGAGTTCGCGTTTTTTGGCCTGCGGCATCACATCGGTGACGCACAGATCCAACA
>JAKLEG010000712.1 GCA_022703175.1 Myxococcota bacterium
GGCGCGGTGAGAAAGACGCAGGTGAGTACGCCGACGTGGCAGGCTTCTGCAAGTCGGCATCTATGGAAGACATCCGCAAACACGGTCATGTGTTGACGCCGGGGCGCTACGTAGGCGCTGCAGATGTGGAAGACGACGGCGAACCCTTCGAGGAAAAGATGCTGCGGCTCTCCGCGCAGTGGCGCGGGCACCGTGCTACGGCGGCCAAATTGGATGCGTCGATTGAAGCCACCCTCAAGGAGCTTGGGTATGGCGAATGACTGGAAAGACTGCTCGCTCGGTGATGCGGTCGAGTTGAAGCGTGGATACGACCTGCCGCAAAAAGAACGCTTGCCTGGTGACGTTCCACTCGTCTCATCTTCTGGTGTCACGGACACCCACGCAAAGGCAATGGTTAAGGGACCCGGGGTCGTAACGGGGCGATACGGAACATTAGGACAAGTGTTTTATGTTGAGAAGGATTTTTGGCCGCTCAACACCACGCTTTACGTGCGCGACTTCAAAGGCAACGACCCGCGCTTCATCAGTTATTTCCTGCGCGACGTCGATTTTCTCGCCTATTCAGACAAGGCTGCTGTTCCCGGCTTGAATCGCAACCACTTGCATCAGGCGAGGGTTCGGATTCCGACCGATCCCACAGAACAGCGCGCCATCGCCCACATCCTCGGCACGCTGGACGACAAGATCGAACTCAACCGCAAGCAGAACGAAACCCTGGAGGCGATGGCGCGCGCCTTGTTTAAGGCGTGGTTCGTGGACTTTGAGCCGGTGCGCGCCAAGCTGGAAGGTCGCTGGCAGCGCGGCCAATCACTGCCCGGCCTGCCCGCGCAACTCTACGACCTCTTTCCCGACCGGCTTGTCGAATCGGAGTTGGGGGAGATTCCGGAGGGGTGGCGTCATTCGACGATTGGAAAAGAAGTGACGGTCTGCGGCGGGTCTACGCCCAGCACCAAGGAACCGGAGTTTTGGGAAGGTGGGCAACACTGCTGGGCAACCCCCAAAGACCTGTCCGCCCTGAAGTTTCCCGTTTTACTGGACACGGGTCGAAAGATTACGGATGCCGGTCTTGCAAAGATCAGTTCTGGCCTCTTGCCAGTTGGCACGGTGTTGCTCTCTTCCCGGGCACCAATCGGCTATCTGGCGATTGCCGAAGCTCCGACAGCGATCAACCAAGGCTTCATCGCGATGAAATGCGACGGCGCTCTGCCAAATGTCTTCGTCCTGCCGTGGTGCAGTGAAAGCATGGATGCCATCGTCGGGAACGCCAACGGCTCGACGTTCCAGGAAATCAGCAAAAGCAACTTCCGACCACTTCGCGTCGTAGTTCCTTCCGACCCGGTGCTGACAAGTTTCACAAGGTCGGCTGGCTCCCTTTATCGACAGCTGGCTGAAAACGAACGTGAGTCCCGCTCCCTCGCCCAACTCCGCGACACCCTGCTGCCCAAACTCATCTCCGGCGAATTGCGCGTTCCAGATGCAGAGCGCATCGTCGGAGCGGCGGTATGACCTTGGATTGGTGCCCCGGCATCCGCGAGGCCTGCGGGCATTGGCGTGACGCGCCGATGTTGCAACAGACCTTCGAGGCAATGGAGCGCAATCTGGAGCAGAACAACGATGCGTGCATCGACTGCGCCAAGACCGTTGTCGAGGTGGTGTGCCGGGTGGTGGTTGACAGCTTCCACACCCCACAAGCTCCGCTGAAACCGGTACAGGAAACGCCCTCGCTTTCGGATTGGCTGAGTTCGGCGATTCGCGCGCTCAAGCTGGGCGACGTGCGCGACGACAAGTTCAAGAAGCTGGTGTCCAGCCATCACAAGCTGGCCGACGCACTGAACGACCTACGCAACAAGGCAGGCCCCGCCAGTCACGGCAAAGATCCGTATCTGGCGCGGTTGGCAGAGCACCACCGACGCAGTGCCGTGCTGGCGGCCGATGTCATCGTGGCCTTTCTGCATCAGGCCTATCTGGATGCGCAGCTCGACCCGAGCAGCTCGCGCGAGCCGTGGGAGCGATTCGCAACAGACAACGCGCTGATCGACGCGCACGTGGGGCTGGCAGTGGACGCCGAGGACGGCGACTCACCAACCTTGCGCTTCCTGCTGCCGGGGGGTGATGAGCTACCCATCAACATCGAAGTCAGCCGTTTGCTTTATCAACTGGATCGGGACGCCTACGTCGAGGCGTTGAATGCTGCGCGCGGGGCTCCGGCTCCAGTGGTGGAGCCCGTCGAAGAACAAGGAGAACCGTAATGGCGTTTCTGTCGGAGGCCGCCGTAGAGCTGGCACTACTGGAGCAGTTGCGAGGGCTGGGATACAGCATCGAACGCGAGGAAGACATCGGCCCCGATGGCCACCGACCGGAGCGCGAGAGCCACGATGAAGTCGTGCTCAAGAAGCGGTTCGAGGACGCGGTTGCACGCCTGAACCCGGGTCTGCCGCTGGAGGCGCGTCAGGACGCCGTGCGGCGCGTGATGCAGTCCGAACTGCCCTCGTTGCTCGAAGAAAACCGCCGCCTCCACAAGCTGATCACTGAAGGCGTGGATGTGGAGTACTACGCCAATGACGGCACCCTTACGGCGGGCAAAGTCGCGCTGATTGACTTTGAGCGGCCAGAGCAGAACGACTGGCTTGCGGTAAGTCAGTTCGTGGTCATCAAT
>JAKLEG010000713.1 GCA_022703175.1 Myxococcota bacterium
CCTGCGAGAACAACTGCGTGATCCGGTGCGTCACGAGCCGTCATAGGCGGAGCGCATTGCGGACAGGATGGTCGCACGCTGCCAAAGTAGAGGAGTTGAGTCATGGTGACTCTGGTGTTGTGGGTGTTGGTGTTCTGTTTGGCGAGCGCTGCCTCCATTGTGCTCACCGGTGACCGCGGGTTGATCTCCGGGAATCTGCTGGCGCCGAAGAATGCTTTTGCGTTGTTCTTCCACTGGAAATTCATCGTCGCGATGGCGCTCGCGGTGGTGTCGCGTTTGACCTTCATTTTGGTGAACAACTCGTTGTTGTCGATTCCTCGCTTGGCGCGCAATTCCACCACCGTTACGACGCTTATTCTGACGCTCTCCTACGTATTTGTGATCGGCGCGAATGCCCTCTGGCTGAAGGAACGCCTGACACCCAACCAGGGCATAGGGGCGGCGTTGATTCTGGTCGGTGTGATTGTGATCACCCGCTGAGTGGGCGAATCGCGGCGCTTCAAGGTTTGCGGAGGCTGTCGGTCGGTGTCTCACGCTGTTGTGCGAGTTCGTGGCGAAGGTGTGCGACTTCTTGCACCAATGTGCGCAGCTGTGCGCGGTGGTGGGTGAGCACCACCGAGTAATGCAATAGCAGCGCGACCATGGCCGCGAGCAGCACTAGAATGATGGCAGCCGGCGGATAGGCAATGCCCACCAAGTGGGCGAACACATCCAAGCCGCCACGCCACACGGACACCGCGAGCACTGCCGCAGCGCCTACAAGCCACAACAACCCATATTCTTCTGAGATACGGCGGCGGCGAATCAGCCAGAGTACAAACACCAGAAATCCGACGGCGCCAACGATGGTGATGGCCTGGATACGCCAGATCTGCAGGTCGGTCGTCGTCATCGTTCACCTTTGTGGGCGGGGCGTACAGCCGTCATGATCATCGAGAGACTGACTTCGACCATGTAAAGTAGGCTGCCTAGGCCGCGGATGCTCGATGTGCCGGCTGTGCGCTCGTGCATTTGTGCCGAAACTTCAATCAGCTTCAGGCCGCGACGCAGCAGGAAGACGTTCTCATCCGGCTCAGGGTAGTTGATGGGATAGTCATAGGCCAAGAGCGGTAGAGCTCGCTCGCCATAGATTCGAAACCCGGAGGTGACATCTTTCACGATGGCGCCGGTGAGGACGCGGGTAAGCGTCGACAATACCCAAATGCCCAGGCGACGGCTGAGCGTTGACTGGAAGCTGCGCTCACCCACGAAGCGTGAACCCACCACGACGTCAGCCTGTTCGGCTTCTTGAGCTGCAATCATGGCAGCGATCGCGCTGGCGGCATGTTGGCCATCGGCATCGAGACGCACGACGCGTCGGAAGCCGTGTCGGGCTGCATATTGGAAGCCCGTTTGTACGGCTCCGCCAATGCCGAGGTTGCAGGGTAGGCGTAGCACGACATCAGCTCCGGCTGCGCGTGCGACCTCAGCCGTGGCATCGGTGGAGCCATCGTCGATAACCAAGAGCGTCCATTCACTCAAGTGTGTGCGCAATGCTTGCAACACGGGTCCCAGCGCACGGGCTTCATTGTACGCCGGAATCAGCACCAGGCCGACATGGGGCGCATCCAAGGTGGGGGGCTTTAGGCCTTGAGCTACATTCAGGTGAGTCAACCAGATCTCCGTCATCTTTGTGCCGCAAGGTGGCATGCGCAGCTGTCTGCCTCGCTTGCCGCCACCTACGCCGCGTCAACGCTCAACAGCCAGGCGTTTGCTAGCATAGCGGTGTGAGTCAGGAAAGCGGCTGCGTGTTGGTGGGTAACCGGCGGTTGTCGACCAGGCTCCGTGAGGGCTGTATCGTCGCTAGCACCAAGCTCTTCGGCGTTCTTCTGCGGCCAGGAACAACCGCCGCAAGGAAAGGGGTTTCTGACGTGTCCAGCCCCGATGACATGCCGGGTCATAGCCCAATCACAACTCGCGTGCTGTCACAATGTCCCCCTGGCACGGGCCGATGCTTTGGCGGTAGAGTCAATTCGCTGTGACGCATCCGGTTCAACTCGGCCGCTACACCCTAGAACGTCGTCTTGCGATGGGCGGGATGGCGGAGGTGTTTCTTGCGCGTATTGAGGGCCCCGAAGGGTTCTCCAAGCCGGTCGTGATCAAACGAATCTTGCCGCATTTGGCCCACGACCCGACGCACATCAACATGTTCCTAGATGAAGCGCGGCTCGCTGCTTGTTTCGATCATCCCAACCTGGTGCAGGTGTACGAGCTGGCTCGCATCGAGGAGCAGTACTGCCTGGTGATGGAGTATATCGAAGGCGAGGATGTCGCTGCGGTGTTGGATGTGTGTCTGCGCACCAAGCAGCGCATCCCTTATCCTATTGCTGCCGCGATCATCGCTGGTGCCGCTGAGGGACTGCACTTCGCGCATGAGCTGATGAGCGAAAATGGTGCGTTGCTTAACGTTGTGCACCGGGACGTCTCACCCGCCAATATTATTGTAAACCGTCGCGGTGGCATTAAGGTCGTGGATTTTGGCATCGCCAAACACGAAGAGGTGAGCACCCAGACCATCGCGGGCACGCTGAAGGGCAAGTTTGCCTATATGTCGCCGGAACAGGCGCACGGGGACAAACTCGACCGACGCAGCGACATCTTTTCGTTAGG
>JAKLEG010000714.1 GCA_022703175.1 Myxococcota bacterium
TGGGTCAGCGACCGTGTCGGCTGTAACACCGACCTGGGTACGTACGGTGACACCGAGCTGCTCAATTCGAGGTGGCAACAGGTGACCAAGCCCACGACAAGTGGCAGCACGGTAACGGCGCTCGCCATTGCTGTCACGCCGTTTGCGAAGCGCGTCTTCGGCGTTAGAGGGGGTTGCTTGGCGGACATGTCGTTTACGGCCAATCAGGCAATCCGTGACGTGTGCAGTCTGGCAAGCGGCACGCCCAGCATTCGTGTCGGCTCGGGTCTCAGCCTGGTGCGCACGGGCTATGCGACGTTCGACCTCTTTTGGGCGCACTCGGGGGGAAACATAGGCAGTGTCTCGGCGACCTTGGCTGCCGATGGCTCGGTGACCTACGGCCCATTGCAGTTCGTGGTGAGAAGCAGCGCCAATCCGATGGATGGAAGTGTCGTGGCCATCAGGAACCAGGGCACGACGACCTTGTACTACCGTTCGTCGGCCGACAGCCGCATCTATGAATGCGCGATGCCGTGCACCGCGGCGAGTTGGGTTGGTTCGAGTCGGACAATAGGGTCGCCACTGGTCGTCGGTTCCGCGTGGACGGTTGCATCGCTCCCTGACGGTCGCCGCTTTCTATCTTTTGCGGATGCCGACACACAGGGGTTGGCTCTTGCTTCCGCCGCCATTGGCGGCCCTTCTGGTCAGTGGCAACCCCGAGAGGATCTCCCGTGGATGGATGCCCTTGAGAACCCAGGCCGCACACCCAAGGCCACCGGCACACTGGCAATGACGTCCTTTCGCCACCGTGCCGGCAACGGCTTGCCCCTGCGGGTATGTAATGGCCCCAGTTGCCGCGATTCGCTGGGCCTGTATGTGGCCTACAAGTCTGCAGTGACCGGCGAGCGCACGAACCATCCTGGCAGCAACTTCCTTGGGACGGCCTCGGTACACTGGTCGTACGGGGATGTCAGCGACCCTGTGGCCTCGTTCGAAATGGGACACTTCCGCACTGCGAGCATGAAGTACCGCGACGGCGCCGCGGCTCCCTACACATTTGACGCGCTCAACGCCCCCCCTGCGGTGGTCGAGGCCGATGGTCACATTCTCATGGCGGCGTCGCAGCAATCCGGCGATGCGGTGGATAACCAGGTCTTGTTGTTACCGCGAGCCGACGGCTTCGACGAACGCACGGAGTTGCCGCTGTGGGACCGAAATGATTGGGCGGCGATTGCCTCCTGGTTCGTCAACGGCACCGGCTCTGACTCGGCAGACGACGGCGCCGAGGTCGAGCCCTGCAGATGATCGCTCGACATCTGCGAGTTCTCTTGATTGTTGCGAGCCTAGGTGTGGCAAGTTGCTTGATGCAGACCAGCTCACAGCGCAACGAGCCCGCGGATGTGCACGCAGGCGCCGACGGCGGTGATCCGGCAACTCCGCCAGGCGACGACAACCCGCCTGTCTGCGCTCTTTGTACCGCCCCGGCAACCCCCGAGCAGTGCACGTTCACGCCCTCTGGGGCTACACCCGCTTGGTGTGTGTGCAGCGGTCAACCAGGCCAGAGCGTGTTGAGCAGTGCGTATTTGCACGAGCCGATGGGCAACTGGCGGCTCTACTGGAACGGCACCGATTACAGCTTGCCCCACGAGGGAGGCTACCAGCGCATCAACTCCGATGGCACTGCCCTTACGGTGGAGGTAGAAAACCCGGTGCCTGAGTGGGTCGAAAAGGTTGCCATGGGGCGCGACCGCGTGTTTGGGTTCAAGACGCGAATGAGTGTGCCACACGACAGCGAATCCGAACGTCTCATCGACATGGAAAGCTACGACCTCGACGGTGTACCACAGGGGCAACGCGCACCCATTTTGACGGGTGTGCAAGCGACGGGCCTCACCGTCAACTTTGTGGCCTTGGGAGTCGATGATGGTTTCGTGTTAGCTTGGCGGCACGCTTTTGGGTTCCCGCTGCCTCACGAGGAGCTTCGTTTTGCGCGTTTTGATGCAGAAGGCGGCATGAGTGGCGAGATCGTTACCGTTGTCGAGCAGAGCTATCTTCGCACTCTGCGTTCAATGATTCCCACAGGCGACGGCTACCTTGCGCTGATGGATTTTCACGTGGTGCAATTCGATGCCACGGGCAACCTGTGCGGCATTCGCCAGGCTTGGTACTCCGACCCGATGGCTGATGACGTGCTGGATGGCGGTGTTCAGATCGAAGGCACAGACGTCGTGTGGGCCAAGAACCGCGCGATGGTGTTGTGGAAACGGCAGCAACGGCAAGTCGAAGCCAATGAGCGCTTCGACGCCTATATGCGGGTGCTTGGCGGCGACGGCACGTTCATCACCGACCCCATTCGGGTGAACAGCCCCGACAGGGATTTTGTCGAGTACGGGCGTCGCATTGGTACCGACGGCAACGAGTTCGTGGTGACGTACGTGGGGCCCGCGGCCTTACAGCCAGCGTATGGTGCCATCTATTTCTCCCGCTTCGACCTCGACGGCCAACGCATTGGTTGCACCTTCCGCGCTGCCGAACCGGTCGCGGGTGAAAGCCACGCGTACCACCGCCTACTTTGGGATGGTCGCTCCTGGGTGTTGTCTGTATCCACCGCGCGGAACTACGGCGTGGACATCACGGCCAACTACTTCCAGCGCTTCTCGGTGGTTGG
>JAKLEG010000715.1 GCA_022703175.1 Myxococcota bacterium
TGCCAACTCCAACAGATAGCCTTTGTCAGAGCCTGCCGTCAGGTCGCTCTCCGCCATAAAAGCGTAGCCCGCATCTAACATGCGCTTCTTGAGCGCCTCGCGCCAAAAGGACAGCTCGGCCGCCGGTTTGTTGGGCTCATTGCGCACGCTGTAAATAACGCCATCGGGGCTGACAGCCTTAAACGTCCACCAACTGTGATACGGCGCAAAACCCTGCGGCGCTTGCGCACAAAAGCCCACATGAAACGACAACCAGAGCGCCAAAGCTCCAGCCGCCAAAAGCCCACCAGCGGCGGCCATTATTAGGTAACGCCTAGTCATGACCAAACTCCGAAAGCAAGTCGGCAAGATTCACCGAGTTGAGCCACGCAAACGACGAATTGCCATCCCGCGCGGGTGGCCGCCGATCCTTAAAGGAAAAGCGCACCAGCACCTCGGCGTAACGCAGCTCGTGCTCGTAGACGTTCAATAGGCCGCGCAAGCTCTCAATCTCTTGCACGATGCCAGTCATTTCCCGCTCGACCTCGACCACGGCGTTCGGCCCAGCGCCCGAGAGCACCGCGAAATAGCGTTGCAGCACCTCCTCACGTGAGGCTAAACGCGTGCGATGCTCGGCCATGGTATCGCCCAAGTCGCTTGCCTCCTGTACCCGCTCCACCACCGTGCCTAACTTTTCCACCGCGTCGACCAGCTCTTTGACTTTGGCGGTAGGAACCTTCAACCGCACCATGCCGTCGTCACGTTCGAGAAAGTAGCCATCGAGTCTTTCGGCGAGGCCGACGACCGCGTCACTGGCTTGCTCGCGCTGCACGACCTTCACGACCCGAGTGAAACGATAGGCCACCCGGGGTGCGCTCTCCCCGGCGCCAACCGGCGTCGCCATAAACCCCACGAGCCCTGCAACCCCCAGAGCCAAACCACGATGAATCATGACTCACCTCGCTGTAGGCTCGCAATCACGGCAGCACTGAACCGCTTTTCTTGCTCAGCATTGGGGTAGTAGACCTCCACCAGCTGCAGCCACTTGCCATCAGCCCGCACCGCTACGAGGTACCGGTAACTATCGGCCGTGGCGTCGTCGACCAGGCGCAAAACCTTGAACCCGCCCGCAGAGGAGACCTCGGCCGTCGCATACTCGCGCCCCAGACGCTCCCGAATCGTCGCAATCCAGAAATCTGTCGAACCCGTAACGCTAGGTTTGTTCTGGCTAGCCCAAATGCGCGCGCCATCGGCACTTTCGGCCACCCAACAGGCATCGAAGAACCGCTGGTCTCCGCGCTCGGGTTGCACCATCCCGTCCGGGACCTGTAGCGAAAGCCAATGATTGGCGCTTGCGACTCCTTCTTTGAATGGATTCAAGTCGTGGATGAAACGAAACGCGGCAATCGGTTCGTCACCGCGGCTTCGCACATCCACCTGGCGAGGTTCCACGGCGAGCTCAATGCGCGAATACAGCGCGAGCGCTTGATACTGCGTCAACGCCCGATCGAGCTGGTCCACTTCATCGGTGAGACGCTTGATTTCACTTAGCAAATCGAGTTTCGCCCGTGCCGTGGTAGCCTTCCCAAGCAACGTCACCAAGCGGTCACGACTGGCTTTCAGGATGCGCGCACGCAGCTCCATGGCCATGAATGCATCTGTAACGTCGGCGGCAGAAACTGAACGCGACACAACCTCCCCCAACGCCAACAACGCCTCGTACAACTCTCTGAATTTCAATACCGGGACCCGCAAGACCATGGTCGTAGCCGTGAGGCTTTCGACATAGCCGCCTCGTTCTTCGCACGCTTTGGCTGCATGCCCCAGCAACTCCGCCGGCAAGGTGGCCCGAAGCCGTAGCGAGCCTGTGTAGTGCACCATCCGCTTGGGTTTGGGGACTTCCGAGGTAACCGACGCCCCTTTGCCACCCTCAGCGCTGTCACCGGGTGCACGGTCCTGTTGGGCGGGCGCGCGCATCCGACCACCGCCGCCGCCACTTGGTTTGCTCGCAGCAAGGACGGCCACGCCATCGGACGCCGCCATTCGCCCTAGAGGCTTGGGTGCCGGTTCGGCCATGAGCGCCGGTGAGGGGGCCGCCGCGACTGTCGCTTCGTTCACCATTTGCGCGCTTGACGCAAAATCGGCCGTGCGACTGCAACCTGCGAGCGCCACGCCGAAAAGCCCAGGAAACAGCCACTTTCTTCGGGACATCAACAACCCCCAATCAGTCTGCAACCACAAAGCGCCACCCGGCCAAGATAGGCATACTAGCGCGGCGCGTTTTCTAGGCAATCCGACGTTGCATCTTGGCGGCCTGCAGGTATTCTGGCCGGATGCTGTATCTTCGCGTATGGCCGCTCGTGGCCACCTTGTGTTTCGTTGCGTCCTCTTGCCACAGCGACACCGCGTCATCCACCGACGGTGACCCCAACTCAGATCCGTGCGCCCTGGGCGACAACGATAGTGCGCCATGTCATACCGACATCGACGCAACCGATCGCACGCCCTCAGATAACCACGCGGCAGACCCCGGGCCCGTCGACACAGGCTACGATCCAGAGCCACTCTTGAACGGCCCGTTCCATGTGTTGTTCGACAACAGTCACGGCGAAGATGCCTCCAACGCCGATTGGGTCATCGATAACAACTGGCCCACACCC
>JAKLEG010000716.1 GCA_022703175.1 Myxococcota bacterium
ACAGTCACGACCGACCTCCACAAAAAGCCGCACCCCATTACCAGTCGCGGCAACCGCTCCAAAAGCACAACGCATGCCACGTGGCCACCGGCCGCATTGCTCCGATTTCTCTATGCTTTTCGGCAGGGATTCTGGCTGGTTGCGTCAACCGCGGTTGACAAGGTGAGGGTTTATGACTGCGGATGCAGCGGCACACGGCAATACTGAACGAACGAGTTGACTAGGTGCTAGCGCACGCCACGTAGATTCAACGCCCGCCCGAGCGCGTCGTCGGACTGTCGAGTGTGGTTGACGAACCAGTCTTTCAGGGAGGCAAGCGTCAACGACAAACCCTGTTGCTCAATGTTCCGATCGATGACCTTCAGCTCCTCGCGCAGCCGGCGATGCTCGCGTTTGTGAGCGGCCGCAAGCGGCACCTTATGTTCGTCCATCAACTGCTCTTCGGTGTCGAAATGGAAATTGGCATAACTCGCAAGCGCTGCGACCTGGCTTCGCACGGCAGCCGCATCCACACCATCAGCGATAGCCACCGCGAGTGCGTTGATGAGAGCGCTCAACTCCTCGTGCTGGCTGTCGATCACCGCCACCCCAACCGTGTGGCCTGGAATCCACAGGACAAAGGTCTTGTCGCGCGACATGCGCTCGCGCAGCGGCGCGTCAAAGATGCTCCATCGGCCCTTGCCCTTGGATTTGCTTGCATACATGGCCATATCGGCTTTGGTAAGCAGCTCGTCGACGGTGTCGCCCTCCCGTGGGAAACTGGCGATACCAATGCTTGCACCGATGTTCACATGTTGGTTGGCTACCTCGATGGGCCGACCCACTTGCTCAATGATGCGACCGGCAATTTGTGAAGCAATCTCATCGCGATCCGGGTCGAGCAACACGACGAACTCATCACCCCCCAAGCGCGCCACGGTATCGGATTCACGCACCGCCGTGAGCAGCCGTTGTGACACGACACGCAACACCAAATCGCCGGCATCGTGACCGAACTTGTCGTTGACACTCTTGAACCCGTCCAGGTCGATCATCAGGACGGCGAAGCTCGTGTGGTAGCGACTGGCCCGCCGCAGGGTTGCGGTGAGACGGTCGAGAACGAGAAAGCGATTGGGCAGATCGGTAAGCGGGTCGACAAACGCCAGACGCTGTAATTGCTGCCGTACCCGCTCCGTGTCGGTGACATCAATCGCCACTAATACCAGGGCCCCACAGCGATCGCCCTGGAGTGGCTGCGCACTGAAGCGTACGTGCGCCAAGCGGCCATCGCTCAACGGCACGCGCACCGTGATCGGGTCCCGCGAGCCTTCCCGCACCGAGGTCAGCCACTGCCGCATCACCGCCTGCTCTTGCGGCACCGTCAGAGCTTGCACGCTGAGCAACGCATGGCCCGGTAAGAAATCCAACCCCAACAGCTCTTGTGCGCTGGGATTCATAAACACCACGGCCTCGTTCATCACCACCAGAATGGCAGCTGGACAGGCGTCGACGACGAGCGCTGGCTCGACCGTGGCCTCAAGGCTCTTCCTCATCACCATTCTTTCTGCCATCTTCCGTCCCGCCATCCAAGCCGCGGGCCCACACACGCACGCCCCCCTTTTGTCCTGCCAATCACGCTCATCCGCGTCGGTGACTCGTACGCCGCATTGGCAGCCACCGTTCTAAGTTAACCAGTCCTAGCCGTGGTTGCCATGGCCGACTCGCCGCTCTCGACACACAGGGCGCATCCCTTTCCCGTCGAGCTTCTGATATGGAAAGGGCTCCGTGCCAAGGAGAGTCCGATGCGCAAAACAGTCGCAATGGTGTTCGCAGGCGGCCGTGCCGAGGAAATGTCTGTCCTGACGATGCGCCGCCCAAAGGCGGCCGTGGTGTTTGGCGGCGCGTATCGCATGATCGATTTCGCGCTGACCAACCTCGCCAAAACGAAAATCATCGAAAACGTTGGGATTCTGACCCAGTATCGGCCCGCGCCGCTGGTGGACCATGTGGGCATTGGCTTGCCCTGGGATTTCGTCGGCACTGAGCGTGGCGTGCGTTTTTTGCCGCCGTATTTGGGTCCCGATCACACCGAATGGTATCGCGGCACCGCCGATGCGCTGTACCAAAACATCGACTTCTTAGAATTGCACCAACCCGATGACGTGCTGATCGTCTCCGGAGATCACGCCTACAACGTCGACTACACGCCGTTGTTGCGCTTCCATGCCGAGCGCGCCGCCGATGTGACCTTGGCCTTCACCCCCGTCGAACGCGAACCCCAGCGCTTCGGCATTGGTGAGTTAAACGCCGAGGGCCGCCTCGTCAGCTACATGGAAAAACCCGAGCATCCCCGTTCGCACTTAGCATCGATGACGGTTTACGTTTTTCGCCGCGAGGTGTTGGTGGAAGAGCTGACGCGCCATGCACAGGAAGGCTCAAGCAATCGCTCGTTCCATATTTACGACGAGATTCTACCGCGCATGATTGCCCGACGCCGCGCCTACGGCTGGATCCACCACGGTGCCTGGGAATACGCCCGCACGCTCGACAGCTACTTCGAAGCACATCAAGAGCTACTCACCGAGAAGCCCCGCCTCGATCTGTCCGCCTGGAATGTGCGCACCAACACCCTCACACGCCGAGCGGCCCCGCCCACT